>JAYVBR010000347.1:0-2882 GCA_043750395.1 Bacteroidota bacterium
ACAAATCATTTATTTTGAATTAACAATATGTTTATTTTGAATTAACAATATTTATTTTGAATTAATGGATTATTTATTTTGAATTAACAGAGTGTTTATTTTGAATTAACAGAGTGTTTATTTTGAATTAACAGAGTGTTTATTTTGAATTAACAGAGTATTTATTTTGAATTAACAGAGTATTATTTTGAATTAACAGAGTATTTATTTTGAATTAACAGAGTATTTATTTTGAATTAACAGAGTATTTATTTTGAATTAACAATGAATTAATTTTAAATTAACAATGTATTTATTTTGAATTAACTCATAAAATTGTCAGCCCAAAACCTCAAACATTGCTTTGGCTTTGAGCAAACATTCGTCATATTCTTGCTCAGGAATTGATAATGATGTAATTGCACTTCCTACTGAAAAAGATACGTATTTTTTATCCTGATTATATAAGATACTTCGAATAACAACATTAAAATCAAAATCGCCATTTGGAGTAAAATAACCAACAGAACCGCTGTATAAACCACGTTTTGTTTCTTCTAAATCTTCAATAATTTGCATTGCCGAAATTTTGGGTGCTCCTGTCATACTTCCCATTGGGAAAGTAGTTTTTAAAGCATCTAATATCGAAAAATCTGGGTTTAATTTTGATGCTATTGTCGTAATCATTTGATGCACTTGCAAGAACGAATAAACTTTGCACAACTCATCGACTAATACCGATCCTTTTTGAGCAGTTTTCGACAAATCATTGCGAACCAAGTCGGTTATCATAATGTTTTCTGAACGTTCTTTAGGATTTTGAGACAATTCTAACTTGGAATTATCATCTTCAATTTTATTTGAAAATCTTTTAGAAGTTCCTTTTATAGGTTGAGAAATTAAATTTTCGTTAACTTTTTTTAAATATCTTTCTGGAGAAGCAGAAAGTAAAAAATGTTTATTATTTTTAAAAAATACCGAAAATGGTGCTTTTGAAATTTCGTTTAATTTCAAATATTTTTCCAATGGATTTATTGTTGCATTTTCTGCAAAAAATTCCATACAAAAATTGGCTTCATAAATATCGCCTCGATAAATATGTTCTAAAATTTTCGAAACTTTTTGAATGTACTTTTCTTTAGCAATTTTTTGCTGAATCTCAACATTGTAAACTTGACTCGAGCCTGAAAGTGCGACTGGCGTAGCAAACTTGAAACTTGAAACAAAGGAACATATTTCAGAAAAATCAACCTCAACTTCATCATCACACATATTTAGATAACAAATTTCTAATTGATTTCCTTTTAATAAAAATAACTTTTTAGGTTGAAAAAAATATAAATCAGGAAAATCTAAACCATCAAAATTATTTGATTTTAAATCTTCGATATTGTTTTTTAAATCATACGACAAATAACCAAAAAGCCAATCTCGAGTGGTTTGTTGGTATTGTTTTAAATCTTCGAATGCATTCTGATAATCCGTTTTTATTGATGTAAAAGCATCAACTGCAAGTAAACAATCATAAGACGAATAATTATCAGGATAATTATTAGAATCCAAAAAAACAACTTCACGAAATTGTTGTGCCCAGGTTAAGAGTTGCACTTTAAATTCTTTTGGATTCGGTATAGTTTTGTGTATTGATGTTCTCAAAAATAAATTTTAAATAGAATTTCAAAATTACAATAAAATTTGAATATAAATAAATTAAACAAAATATTTGGCACGATTTTTAGTTACAATAATTTATATACAAACATAAAAATTGAAATTCTATTGATTGAAATTTACTTTTAAAAATAATGCTCTAAAAAAAACGTAATCTCAAATTAATATTAATATTTAACAAACAATTTTTATGAAAACAATTCAAAAATTAGGATTACTAATCCTGTTAGCATCATTTGTAATTTCTTGCAAAAAATCTGAAGAAGCAACATCTAGAGATGCAAGTTCTGAAGCACCAGTCGAAGCAAGGGCTGAAAAAGCCAAAACCGATTCAGCAAGCGAAAGTTATTCTGACGATGATGATGATGAACCACAACAACAAATTCAAGCTGGACAAATTACAGCTGGAGAATGGCGAGATTTGGACAATTGGAAGTTTTGGAATTCTTTAAAACAAGAATCAGAATTTTCTGAAATGGACACCTATTGGAAATACAATCTTGAAAAGCGAATTTCTATAAATGTCAAATCCGATTCGGAAAATGTGATTGATGTTCCTGTAAAATTATTAAATTCTAAAAACGAAATCGTTTGGGAATCGAGAACTAATAACAAGGGAAATGCCGAATTGTGGCCATTAATGAATAATGAAAATCAAACATCGATAAAAAATTTAAAAATTAAAATTGGCAATGAAACATTTAAAGATATTGAAATATTTGCTGATAAAAAAGTTAATAAATTAGAGTTATCAGAAAACATTAAATCTAATAAAAAAACGAAAATTGATATTGCTTTTATGGTCGATGCTACTGGTTCTATGGGTGACGAATTAGAATATTTAAAAGAAGAATTGACCGATGTTATTTCGAAAGTGAAAAATAAAAACGAAAATGCAACTATAAATATGGCATCGGTTTTTTATAGAGATAAAGGCGACGAATATGTTACTAAAACATCTGATTTTTCTGATGACATTAGCGAAACGGTCGATTTTATAAAAACACAATCCGCTGATGCTGGTGGCGATTTTCCAGAAGCCGTAGAAACTGCTTTGAGTGAATCTATTGAAGATTTAGAGTGGTCGAAAGATGCAACTTCAAGAATATTGTTTTTAGTTTTGGATGCTCCACCACATTATGAAGATGATATTATTGTTGAAATTCACGATTTAATTACACTTGCAAGTAAAAAAGGAATCAAAATTATTCCAATTTCTTCGAGTGGAATAG
>JAYVBR010000348.1:0-6707 GCA_043750395.1 Bacteroidota bacterium
GTAAAACCAAAATAAATGGCAAAAGTAAAAACTACTTTCTTTTGTCAATCTTGCGGAGCGCAATATGCACGTTGGCAAGGACAATGCAATTCGTGTAAAGAATGGAACACAATTGCCGAAGAAATTATCCAAAAAGAAGAAAAAGTCGCTTGGAAATCAGAAACTACAACATCTTCGAAAGCATCTAAACCATTGCGAATTGACGAAATCGATTCGACGCTAGAAATTAGAATGGACACGCGCGATGGTGAACTCAATCGGGTGCTTGGTGGCGGAATTGTTCCAGGTTCACTAATACTTTTGGGTGGAGAACCAGGCATTGGAAAAAGCACACTTTTGTTGCAAATTTCTTTAAAATTACCCTACAAAACCCTGTATGTTTCTGGCGAAGAAAGTCAAAAACAAATAAAAATGCGGGCCGAAAGAATTAACCCAATTAGCGATAATTGCTACATTCTGACAGAAACCAAAACGCAAAATATTTTTAAACAAATAGAAGCCATTGAACCCGAAATCGTGATTATCGATTCGATTCAAACCCTTCATACCGAATACATTGAATCGTCACCAGGAAGCATTTCGCAAATTCGTGAAACTACAGCCGAACTGATAAAATTTGCCAAAGAAACCAATATACCAGTCATTTTAATTGGTCATATTACAAAAGATGGAAGCATTGCTGGTCCAAAAATTTTGGAACACATGGTCGACACCGTTTTGCAATTCGAAGGCGATAGAAACCACGTTTACAGAATTTTACGTTCACTAAAAAATCGATTTGGCTCAACCGCAGAACTCGGAATATACGAAATGTTAGGCTCGGGTTTGCGCGAAGTTTCGAATCCATCCGAGATTTTAATTTCTAACAAAGACGAGCAACTTTCAGGAACTGCAATCGCATCGACACTTGAAGGAATGCGACCATTGATGCTCGAAATTCAAGCATTGGTTTCGACCGCTGTTTATGGCACACCACAACGAAGTACGACAGGTTACAACGCCAAAAGACTGAATATGATTTTGGCAGTTCTTGAAAAAAGAGCAGGTTTTAGATTGGGTGCCAAAGATGTTTTTTTGAACATAACTGGCGGAATTTCAATAGATGATCCTGCGATTGATTTGGCAGTTGTAGCCGCAATATTATCATCAAATGAAGATATTCCAGTTAATAAAGATTTTTGTTTTGCTGGCGAAGTTGGACTTTCGGGCGAAATTCGTCCTGTTTCTCGTGTAGATCAGCGCATTCAAGAAGCCGAAAAATTAGGTTTTTCTACAATATTCGTCTCCAAATACAATAAAATTGCAGTTAAAAATCTTGGAATAAAAATTAGATTGGTCGCTAAAATCGAAGATATTGCTGGCGAATTGTTTGGGTAAATTTATTATCTTTGAAAAATAAAATTATTTGATTATGGATTTGCATTCAAGAAAATACAGTTTCATCGAAGAATTCATTAAAATGGACAATGAAATCGTGCTTAACGAATTGGAACAAATTCTAAAAAAAGAACGAACATCTCAATATGAAGTTTCTAGCGAACATAAAAAAATATTAATTGAAAGATTAGAAAATTACAAAAACAATCCAGAAAATGTTCTTGATTGGGAAAATGTTCGCAACAATTGGTAGTATGAATTATAAACTTAAACTACTTCCGAAAGCATTAAAAGATTTAAAAGAAACTAAAAAATGGTATAACGTTCAAAAAGATTTTCTTGGCGATGAATTTAAATTTGAAGCCAATAAAGAAATTGATTATGTACTTTCAAATCCGTTTAATTATCAAATAAGATTTTTAGAATTTAGAAAAGCTTTGATAAATAGATTTCCTTATTGTATTTATTACTTAATTGACGAAACCCTAAATCAAATAATTGTTTTTGCAGTTTTACACAACAAAAGAAGTATTGATGTTTTGAAAAAGAGATTGAAATAAATTCTTACTCAAAAAAACAATCCATAGTAATATTATTTTGAACCAAATCGAAATAATGCTCGTTTTCTAAAGTGCCAAAAGTGGTAACCATTGCCAAATGAATAGCTTTCTTGGTTTAAAACTGTAACTAGCGGAATTAGTGTTTTTTTATATCAATTCCGCTAGTTATAAAATATTCTAAAAATTAAATTTCATTATAAAAAGGTTCATAATTTTAATTATATTTGGATTTCTAAAACCCTAAAATGAAACCTTTTCAAGACATTATTCAAATAGTAAATAATTTTCACGAACTTGGACAAACAATTCAAGCAGCAACATTTTTATTGAATGAATACGAATTGAATCACCCGAATTTCTCAGGTTTCGAATTGCGAGAAGCTGCAAAACCCGATTTTATTTTAATGACAACCGAAGGCGTTTTTGGCGAAAAACAAATCATTAGAATTCCAGAAAACACTTTCGAATTTCCTTTAGAATTGATGCTGAGTTTGTTGGCGCACGAAATGGTTCACGTGGGTCAAAAACAAACTGGTATAATTGTCAAAGATAAAAACGAGCGAGAATGGCAAGCTTATTATGAAATGATTCATCACAAAATTTATACTAAAATTCCCGAAGTTTCGCTTTTGCATAGGCAATCTTTTGCCAAAAAAGCATTGGGATATTATAATCGAATGGGCGAAAATTCTGAATTGCAATATGTTTATCAAAAACAAAAGATTGAAGTTGAAAAATTGTTACTTTTGTCTTGAAAATAATTTGAAAGTTTGCCACGAATTTCACTAACTTTCACTAATTAATTTTAGTTTTAATTTCACAAATATTGGATAATTTTTGAATTTTGTAAAATTAAAATTTTGAAATTATTTCATTTGTGTTAATTTGCGAAATTTGTGGTAAAAAAATTTAATGGCGAATTCCCTAAGCAAATATAAATTCCAACTTATATTTACTTATATTCCTTATATGTTTAAAAAAATTGAATTGTTTTTGCTCAACAATTAGCCTAAAAAATGAAAAACATCAAACAAAAAATATTTCGGTTTTTACTTGTCGTTTTTGGACTGTTTTTTATTGCAATAATTGCTGCTTATTTATTTCGAAATCTTATTTTGTCTGAAATTATTGCTAAAGCGCAACACAAATTCAAAACCAATTATAATGCAGAATTTACAATCAAAAAATGCAAGTTTATTGGAATTTCAGAAGTTGAAATGTCTCAAATTTTATTAGTTCCAAAAAATGCCGATACATTATTATCAATCGAAAATATTAAAACCAAAATCAATATTTATAAAATAATAACTGGCGATCTTCAAATAGAAAATCTGGAACTGAAGAATGGTTTTATTCAACTAGTCAAAAACAAAAATGGTAAAAATTTCGCCGAATTTCTAAAATCTGATAAAAAAGAAAATATCGAAACTTTAGAGAAAAAAGATTATGCAACATTTGCAAATCGAATTATTTCTAAAATTCTGAATCTTATTCCTGAAAACATTTCGATAGAAAATATTACATTAAAAGTCGACGATTTAGGAAAAAAAGTAAGTTTAAAAGCTCCGAAATTGACACTAAAAAACGACAAACTTCAAACTTCGATTTATGTTACGACCAATACTTTTTCGCAAATTTGGAATATTTCTGGAAAAGCCAATCCTAGAAAAAAAATTGCCGATTTAATGATTAAAAACGCCGATACAACCAAAATAAAATTACCGTTTATTGACGAAAAATTCAAATTGGTTTCGAGTTTTGATAATTTGCATTTAAAAATAGACAAAATCGAAACCGAAAGTGGAGATTTGCATATTGATGGGATGGCTTCGGTTGATAATTTGACCGTTAATAATCCGAAAATTGCCAATAAAGATGTGGTTTTCAAAAAATCAAAATTCGATTTTAAATTTATAATTTCTGCTAATTTTATTGCGATTGACAGCAGTTCGTTGGTGCAACTAAACGATATAAAAGTACATCCATATGCCGAATACAACACCGAAAATGATATAATTTATAAATTTCGAGCCAATATCGCTAAAATGAAAGCCCAAGATTTTATAAACTCATTGCCCAATGGACTTTTTCCTCATTTTGATGGAATGCAAGTCACAGGAAATTTTGTCTATAATGTAAATTTTAAATTCAATAAAAACAAGCCTTGGCAACTGACTTTCAATAGCAATTTGAATCGTGAAAATTTAAAAATTGTTAAATATGGAAGCGCTAATTTACAAAAATTAAATACTGATTTTACTTATAATGCAATCGATAACGGCAAGATGCAACGCCCAATCGAAGTGAGTTTATTGAATCAAAATTATGCAACATTAGACCAAATTTCGCCTTACTTGCAACAATGCGTTTTGACTTGCGAAGATCCAAGTTTTTTCTCTCACAAAGGTTTTATTGATGAAGCGTTTCGACAATCTATCTTGAAGAATATGCGTACCAATAAATTTTCTCGCGGCGGAAGTACAATTAGTATGCAGTTAATTAAAAATGTTTTCTTGACTCGTGAAAAAACAATTTCTCGAAAACTCGAAGAGATTTTATTGGTCTATATACTTGAAAATAATCGAATTACGTCTAAAGAACGCATGTTGGAAGTTTATTTTAACATCATCGAATGGGCACCAGATATTTATGGAATTGGAGAAGCATCGCAGTTTTATTTTCAGAAAAAACCAATCGATTTGACTTTAAAAGAATGTTTGTTTTTGGCAACCATTATTCCTAGTCCTAAAAAGTTTATGTATAATTTCGATGAATCTGGAAACCTAAAATCTTCGGCAGATAAAAAGCAAGAATTCATTAAAAAAATAATGATTAAAAAAGGTTTGATTGCTTTTGATTCGATTCCACAATCTAATAATTTAATAATTTCTGGAAATGCGAGAAAACTATTAAACTTAAAAGTTTTAGATTCTGTAAAAATCGATTCGTTGGTCGTTGATGATGAGTTTTAAAAGTTTACATTCCGCTTCGTATTGCCTCAACAGGGTCTAATCGACTGGCAGAAATTGCTGGTAAAATTCCTGCTATTAAACCAATAAAAGCTGCTAGACCAGTTCCTAAAAGGACATTGTTCATTCCAAGAATAAACTCAAAATCGAGTAAATTTGTTAGAACTAATGAAATTACCCAAACAAAAAGCATTCCCATCATTCCGCCAATAACGCAAAGAATTATGGCTTCGAATAAAAATTGAAACAAAATAAACTTGTTTTTTGCACCTAATGATTTTTGAATTCCAATTAAATTTGTGCGTTCTTTTACAGAAACGAACATAATATTAGCAATTCCAAAACCACCAACAAGTAACGAAAAACCTGCAATTAACCAACCGCCAATATTCAATTGACTGATAATTCCATCAAGGAAACTAGTAAATCCAGAAAGAATGTTGACGAAAAAATTATCAATATCACCAGTTTTTATGCCCCGATAATTTCGAAGTTTTTGAGCTAAATCATCTTTAAAAGCATCAATGTCTATATTTTGGTTTGGTTTTATTAAAATAACCGGAGTTAAAAATTCTGAGTTATCGCCATAAATTTTTCTCAAAAAATTAGAAGGAATAAAAACCGAAGTGTCATTGCTTTCGCCTAAAATTCCTGCACCTTGTTTTTTTAAAATTCCAATTACATTAAATTTTTGTCCATAAAGACGAACCGTTTGACCAATTGGATCGTAACCTTCGAATAATCCTCGCGAAACTTCATAACCTAAAATCACCAATGGTAATCCAGAATTAGATTCAGATTCGTTAAAAAATCGTCCTGATTTAAAATCGAGTTTCTGAATATCATCAAACTCGTCGGTTGCAGGCACAACATTAAGACTATTAACAGTTTTAGATTCGAATTTTATGCTTTCGGATTTTGTAAAAAACTGAAAACAAACATTTTCTGCATCTTTCAAATTGTTTTTTAAAAACTGATATTCGTCGTATTTTACATCAGGAAATTGTTGGCGTTTCCATTTTGGAATTTCGCTTGGACCAAATGAAAATCGCATTAAATACATTGTGTTTTTATCCAAACTACTCAAATCTTTTTTGATTTTTCGATCTAACGAATCCACGGCAGTTAAAACCGCAATTATCGAGAAAATTCCAATAGTTACGCCTAGCAACGACAACAAAGTTCGCAATTTGTTGTTGCGTAATGCGCTTGTTGCAAACCCAAAACTTTCTTTTAACAATCGAATGTAAACTAACATATTTTTATTTTATAAATCAATTTTGTCAAAATTATTTTTTTATTTCGCCAATTCAAATGTAATTAATTAAAAATTAAATATTCGGATTTTTCATTCTTTAAAACATCAAATAATCGAAAAATCAAACAATCAAATAATCAGATTTTCTAATTAAAAATGTACTTTTGCAAAACACAACTAAATTTAAAAATGAACACTAGAAAACAAATTAAATCGGCACTAATTTCGGTTTTTTCAAAAGACGGATTAGAACCAGTTATTAGACTACTAAACGACCAAAATGTTACAATTTATTCGACTGGAGGCACAGAAGATTTCATAAAAACCTTGGGAATAGCAGTAATTCCTGTCGAAGATGTTACGAGTTATCCATCAATTTTGGGTGGTCGTGTTAAAACTTTGCATCCTAGAGTTTTTGGCGGAATTTTGAATCGTCAAGATAATTCAACCGATGTTGCCCAGATGATAGAATACAATATTCCGCAAATTGATTTGGTAATTGTCGATTTATATCCATTCGAAAAAACAGTTGCATCTGGCGCA
>JAYVBR010000349.1:0-6700 GCA_043750395.1 Bacteroidota bacterium
ATTTTTAAAGAAACAATATTCGATAATTTATTCAAACGACTAGTAATTCATAAACACTGCGGCTGGAAAGAAATAGTAGTAACTAAGTAAGTAACTCGATAAAGTTTGAAGTAAATAAAAATAAACCTGTAAGATTTTAAAAAAATTAGAATTAAATAAATGCTTAAAATTGGACATCGCGGCGCAAAAGGTTACGAACCCGAAAACACAATAATTGCTTTTCAAAAAGCGATTGATTTGGGTTGCGATGGCATCGAACTTGATGTTCACTTGAGTTCAGACGGCGAAATTATTGTCATTCACGACGAAACTATTGATCGAACAACCAACGGAAAAGGTATTGTAAACCAAATGAAGTTATCGGAATTAAAAACTTTTCGGATTAATAAAAAACACGAAATTCCAACTTTAAAAGAAGTTTTTGAATTAATAAATTATAACTTTTTAATCAATATTGAACTAAAAAGTTATGAAACAGCTGGTAAAGTTGTTGAATTTATAGAAAATCAAGTTTTTAACAATAACAGAACTTTAGAAAGTATTATTGTTTCAAGTTTCGATTGGAATGCTTTGCAACAAGTTCGTTTTTTGAATGATGAAATTCAAATTGGCGTTTTGACTGCCACCGATTTAGATTTAGCTTTTTCATTTGCAAAATTTATAAAAGCCAAGACAATCAATCCTTATTTTCATTTATTGAATGAAGAAAATGTTGATAAAACACAAAAAAAAGGCTTCGAAATTCACACTTGGACTGTCAACGGAACCGAAGATATAGAAAAAATGAAAGCATTGAAAGTTAATGGAATAATTTCTGATTTTCCAGATAGAATTTGAATTAACCACTAAGTACACAAAGAATTTCACAAAGCTCACTAAAAAAATTTTTAGTTTTTATCTAACCATAACTTCACTAATTTTTTTGCAAAGCACACAAAAATAGTTATACTTTTACAATCAAAAATCATTAACATTAATGAACCTTAATATCTTAATGGTTCAAAAAAAACAATTTTAATTTGAACCAAAATTTCGATATAATTATAGTTGGTGGTGGCGCAGCAGGTTTTTTCACAGCAATAAACATTGTCGAGAAAAACCCAAAACTAAAAGTTGCCATTTTAGAACGTGGAAAAACAGTGCTCGAAAAAGTCAGAATTTCTGGTGGCGGTCGTTGCAATGTCACTCACGCCTGTTTTGAACCTAATGAATTGGTAAAATTTTACCCAAGAGGCGAAAAAGAATTGCGTGGACCATTTCATCAATTTTGTACTGGAGACACAATAGAATGGTTCGAAAAACACAATGTAGAACTCAAAATCGAAGACGACGGTCGAATGTTTCCAGTTTCTAATTCATCGCAAACAATAATAGATTGTTTTATGAATGCGACTCAAAAACTCGGAATTCAAGTTTTAAATAGTCAAAGTGTGCAATCTGTTTTCAAGAAAGACAGTTTTTGGAAAATCGAAACCCAATCCGAAAATTATATTACCGAAAAATTGATTCTTGCCACAGGAAGCAATCCTAAAATATGGGAAATGTTGCAAAAATTTGGTCACGCAATTGTTTCGCCAGTGCCATCTTTATTCACATTCAATATAAAAGATGCTAGAATTAAAGAATTACCTGGTGTTTCGGCGCAAGTTTGTGTTAAAGTTAAAGACACAAAATTAGAATCAAATGGCCCATTATTGATTACACATTGGGGAATGTCTGGACCAGCAATACTGAAACTTTCGGCTTGGGGCGCAAGAATTTTATTCGATAAAAATTATCAGTTTACTATTTTCATTAATTGGTTAAATGATTTAGATTCTGAGGATTGTGAAAAAATGTTAAAAGATTTGAAACTTGAAAATGCAAAGAAAACAGTTTCTAAAAAATCGCCATTTACATTGTCAAACCGATTATGGGAAAGTTTAGTTATAGCATCGGGAATTGATACCGAGACAAAATGGGCGGATTTAACTAAAAATCAGCTTCAAAATTTAGTTAATCAACTCACAAATTGCAGTTTTCAAGTCAATGGCAAAAGTACTTTCAAAGAAGAATTTGTAACAGCTGGTGGCATCGATTTGAAAGAAATTAATTTTAAAACTATGCAAAGCAAATTACACGAAAATCTTTATTTTGCGGGAGAAATAGTTAATATTGATGCTGTAACTGGCGGATATAATTTTCAAAATGCTTGGACAAGCGGGTTTATTGTTTCGAATAACTTTTAGTCCTAGTTCCCCCTTTGGGGGTTAGGGGGCTTAATTCAACCACCAAATATTTGCATTCAAAATCAAGGCAAATCCAACCCAAGCCAAATACGGAATAAACAAATATCCAGCAATTTTATCAATTTTCGAAAACTGATTATAGGTTTCGTAAATCATTAGCCAAAGCAAAACAATTTCTATTAAAGCCAACATTGGATTTTGCAATCCAAAGAATAAAAACGACCACAAAGCATTTAATGCCAATTGAATAACAAAGAAAATTAGTGCTTTTCGAACAACTTCTTTATTGTAATCGTTTTTCGCCCAAACCAAACCAGCAGCAATTCCCATAAAAGTAAAAAGCAAACTCCAAACTGGTCCAAAAATCTCATTTGGTGGATTAAAACTTGGCTTGATAATTGTTGGATACCAAGTAATTATAGCATCTTTAGTAACTTGGCTTGATAAAAAACCAATTGCCAAACAAGAGGCTACACTAACGAGAATTTTGGTATATTTATTCATATTTTACTAAAATCTAAAAATAAAATCTTTAATTTTGTGGTAAATCTACAAATTTTATTGGGATTTTGTTTTTAGATTTTATAATGCCATGATATACTTCATAGCCATTTTGTTTGATGGTTTGTAAATCGGTTCTTGAAATAAATTTTTTATAATTGGTGCTATCGCTTTTCAATAAGATTTCGGCAAAATATTTTTTATTGGAATCAACTTCTAACCAATTTGCGTTGTCTTCTAAATAATTACCATATGGCAATACAATAAAATATTCAAAATAAATGCTTTCATTTGGTCGGATTGTAAAGTTCTGATTTTCTTGAATAAAACCATAGTTTAATTCTTTGGACACTAAGTAATCATGAACTTCTTTTGTAAGCAAATTCAAAGAAGCGTCATAAGAAACATAAGTATTCCGAATTTGTTGATCGTTATTGTTTTCATCAGTAAACTTTATATATGCTTTATTCAGTTTGAATAAGTTTTTTTCTAATTTATTGTTATGTCTATTAAAATTGAAATAATAAGATTTATTACTATTATTCGTTAACTTGTAAACAACAATTGTTTTAGCATTTTTGTTAATGCCTTGTTTATCGTCTTGATTACGTAAACTTAAAATATCACCTTTTTTTGTAGCTAAACAATTTATATGTTTACTGATAATTTCTAAATCTAAATCTTGTTTTTTTGTACATGAAATTAAAATTAAAAATAGCAAAAGAATTATTTGTTTCATATAGCATTATTTTAAATTGATAATAAGTATCTTAAAGTCCGTTGATTATTGAGTTATTTTTTTTGGTCTGTACGGGTAAGCAGGTGCTGGAAAGGTTGGTGGTGATTGATTGAAATATAACCTATTCCAAATACCATAACTCGAATTTGGTGTATAATAAAAATTACTTTGATTTTTAATTCGTAATGATTTATCTGTTAAACGCCATTCAGTGGAATAAGCTTCTCTTTCATCGCCTCCCAATGAATGGGTAAATTCATGAAATAATGTTGAGGCTAAGTAATAATTAGTCTCAAAAGCGCCGTTATAAATTGATGTAAGGTCAGCAGTATAACCTCTAATATTACCTGCTGAACTAGAACCATAGTATAATGTTTTTGGCAAACCAGCAAGATTATAATATTCTTTTAGACCTTGGACATTGTTGATGATTTTTTGAATATGTTCGTTAGCCTTAGAGTAATCGTTTAATGTGCCATATGGATCTAAACCTGAACCTTTAAATCGATCAAGCAATTTATTATTAAAATTTAAAATTTCATTGTTTATTGCGCCTTTCTCTTGATATGGAACTTTTATAAATTGATGCATCTCAACACTATTATTATACCCACCACCTGGACTAAAACTAACCGAACTAACATTCGAACTTGTGCCACCACTTGGTGCAAATGAGTAGGCATTGGCTGCCGTGAATGTTGTTTCAGGGCTTTTAGCAAATGCTTTTTTTATTGAATTATCTAAAAAGTTTTTTACATCTCTAATACCCGATTGAATATTGTTTTTAACAAAATCTCCAACAGATTTTCCAAAATCACTCCATTTGTTAAAATTTAGATTTTCATTACTCCATTCAGGAAAAAGTGCCAATCCTGTAGCAATAATTCCAAAACCAGCACCTAAAAATCTAAAAGTTTCTCCTAATCCATCAAAAAGATCGCCTAAACCTCCCTCATTTTTAGGGTTTCCACCGTCAAATTCTTCGCCACTCGGGTCACTATACATCAATGGATTATTCAAAACATAACCGTATCGATTAAAATTTTGCGAGTTAGTAGGGTCTTGCAAATTGTTATCTGGCATTAAAAACCTGTGTAGTTTTGGGTCATACAACCTGCCATTCATGTTAATAAGCCCAGCACCCAACAAATGTTCGTGACCTGTGTAACCTCGGTCTAAAAACAAATTGTAATTAGCAATTAATGTTTGACCATTGTTCAAAACATATTGCCCATTGCTGTTAATTAATTTAATTAAATTGCCCCAAGCATCAAACACTCGCTGTTCAATCATTGTTTTATTTTGGTTGCTAATCGCCAAAATACTTCCCAAATTGTCTCTGTGCAAATATAAGTAATTTTGTGTTGTGCCATCACTTTTTAGAATTATTGGTGCCGAATAGGCATCGCCAGCTATATAGGTTATGAAATCTGTACTAACAATATTGCCCGACGTGTCACGAGTTTCGGTAATTTCCATTGTGCCGCCCGACGAATAATGTCTTCTGAATTTTCGTGACATTTTGTTAGTGTTAGTATCGCCATAGAACATTGTGCTTCGGCTGTCGCCAACATTATAAAGAAAATCGATTCTTTCTTTAGCCACGCCAACAGTACTTTCTTGATAAATTGACATTGGCTTTTTTAGTGCACTGTATTTTATTTGTTGTAAAGCATTGTTTAAATAATAATTTTTGCTTGCAACATTAGTATCAATACTTGTGTTTCGATATGGTTTTGACGATGTTGCATAATTATAAGTACCATTGCTGTTGGTCAATATTTTGCCACTTTCGGCATAGGTTTGTGTTTCTATTACTCCTAATTCGTTTGGATAAGAAGTTAATCGGTCAAGATTGTCATAGGTAAAATTTTCGGTATAATTATTAATGTGATTAAACGTTCGGCTGTTGTATAAATTTCGTTGTGGATTGTTTTTCCAATTATAAGTCATTTGAAAAGAAGAAATACCACCTGCTGTTGCACTATTGGTATGATTAAGATTTAGTAATCGTCCAGTTGTATCATATTGATTTTCTACAAATAGGTTGTTGCCAAATTGTCCTTTTGTCAATTGTCCTCGAGGATTTGTTTCGTTGGTTTGCCATAAAACCGCTCCAGATCCATTTGTGGTTTGTCCATCCGTAATTTTAAATAACACTCCATTTTGATAAACATTGGTCGTCCATTTTTCGCTTTGCTTGTTGATATTTGCTGTACCAGAAACAATTGTGGCAGCATTTTGTTTTTGATTTAATGGTCGACCAAATGTGTCATATTCTATTTGGGTTTCGAAACGAGACATTCCGTTTTTTTCAATTACTTTTCTTGGTTGTTTTGATGAATTGTATTCATAATTATAATAAGTCACAACATTATTTTCAATGTCATTAAAAGTTGTAGATTCTAATAATTTACTTGAATTATAAACATTTGTTGTTAAAGTGTTTGTAGTTGTTGGCGGATTGTTGGTTGCTTTGCCAACAACAGTTTTTGTTAAAATTTTTCCAAAATTGTCATAACTATAAGTTGTTATACCTTTTGGTGTCGATTCAGTTAAAATTTCTCCAATATTGTTATACAAGTAATTATAGATTCCTGCCGACGTATCTTTTAGACTGCTTTTTCTGCCCCAATTGTCTAAAGTTGTTGTAATTGTGTTTCCAGTATAACTGGTTGTTTTTAATACATTATTGGCAAAATAAGTATAATTTATTGTTCCCCCTTGTGGCAATTCGGTGCTTCTTCTCAAGTTACCAACTGCATCTGTTGTTGACGATTTACTTTTTGACGATCCATCAGCTAATGAGGTGACGATAGATGTTAAACCATTATAAGCAATAGTTTCTGTTTTTCCAGTGTTTTAAGTAACATTTGAAACCCGACTAAAACCATCATAACTTGTTTGAGTAAAATCGGTTGGCGAAAAACTGTATAAATTTGCCCCGTTTAAAAAATAAGGTTCATAAGTTTTTACGACTCTATCTAAATTATCATAATCGGTTTTTGAATAACTAAAAATTCCTTGAATATTTTTTTCGCCAGCAATTATTTTTCTTCCCAAAACATCAAATACTTCAATACTTGCTCCACCGTGTGCTGTAGGCATTGTTTTGGTAATTGTCGCTATATTCAAATATTAACAGCATTTTGTTGAAAGAGTAAGTAAAAGTTATAAGCATTATCTGCTAACAAAGCACCTACCAACCATTGTTTAATGGTATGTTTAGATT
>JAYVBR010000350.1:0-2872 GCA_043750395.1 Bacteroidota bacterium
TTTGACCCAAATGACAAAACTTGCCTTGAAGGCGATTTTGTAAACCCAGCCAAGATTGGTCAATATCTTCATTATAACATCAATTTTGAAAATACTGGAACAGCCGATGCAATTAATGTTGTTGTAAAAGATGTTATTGATGCCACAAAATTCGATGTTAATTCTTTGCAAGTTATTTATTCGTCAAATGATGTTCGAACTGATGTTAAGGGCAATGTTGCTGAGTTTATTTTCCAAAATATCAATCTCGCTAGAGCAAATGGTGGACCAGGCGGACACGGAAATGTTTTGTTCAAAATCAAGACTTTGCCAACTTTGCCAATCAATACCGAAGTTAAAAACAAAGCCAATATTTATTTCGATTATAATTTTCCGATTATTACCAACGAGGCCAAAACTATTTTTGCGGTTTTAAATAATTTAGATTTTGTGGTTGATGATTCGATTTCAATTTACCCGAATCCGACTTCTTCAAAAATCAATATCAATTTAAATTGCAATGACAATATCAATTGCAATAATGCTTTAAAATCTATTGAAGTTTATGATGTTCAAGGTCGAATTCTAGAAACTATTATTGACAATAAAAGCGTTCTGGATATTTCTAATAAATCAAACGGCATTTATTTCTTGAAAATTAATACTGATAAAGGAAGTAAAGTTGAGAAAATTGTTAAAGAATAGGTTGTAGTTTTCAGGTTGCGGTTTTAAATATTAAAGCAACAAATCAAATTCTAATCGGAAACCATCGAATTCTAAATTATCAAGAAATCGATGGTTCTTTTTACTTAATTTTGAGTTGAATTTAAAACTAGAAATTATGAAATCGAAGATTCACGAAAACAAATTGAAACAAATTGAAACTATGAGTAAAAACTTTACCTTTCTGATAATACTTATCATTTGCTCATTTGCGAAAGCGCAAACTATAAATTTTGCAGATGTTAATTTCAAAGCAAAACTAATTCAACGCGGAGTTGATTCTAATAATGATGGAAATATTCAAATTTTGGAAGCAGTTGTTATAACCGATTTAAATGTTTCATTGTCTAATATTTCTAATTTATCAGGAATAGAAAATTTTACTAATTTAATAACTTTAAATTGCAGTCAAAATAATATTTCGACAATAAATTTTTCAGGTTTAACCAATTTGGTTGATATAAATTGTTATTCAAATCCTATTCCTAGCCTAGATTTTACTGGGTTCAATAATTTCAAAACTATCAGTTGTGGTGGTTATTCAAGCTTAACAAGTGTTATTGTTGCGGGTTTGACGGGTTTAGAAAACTTGTATTGCTATGAAGCTTCTTTAACATCAATCAATTTATCAGGATTGAATAATTTAAAATCTTTAGGAATAAGTAGTTGTCAAATATCCAATTTAAATTTATCAAACTTAACAAATCTTGAAGAGTTAAGTTGTTCTAATAATCTTTTGAATACATTGTCAATCGGGAATTTAATAAATTTAAAAAGATTGTATTGTCAATCTAATAATTTGTCAAATTTAGAATTGAATGGGTTGACAAATTTGTCAAGTTTGTTTATTTCAAATAATCCAATTACCAGTCTGAACTTAAACGGTTTGAATAATCTTGCTTTTATGGATTGTTATTCGACTTTAATTTATAATTTAGATTTTTCTAATTGTCCGTTGTTTAATCAATTAAATTGTATTAGTAATCCAAATTTAGTTTCTATTAATTTAAAAAATGGAATTAAACAAAATTATGCTTACGTTTCAATAAATGAAAATCCTAATTTAAGATACGTTTGCGCAGATGACGATGAGATTTTGATATTGAATAATTTAATTTCTAATCAAAATTCAAATATATCAATAAACAGTTATTGTACCTTTTTGCCTGGTGGAAATTACAATACAATTACTGGATCAATAAAATTAGATAGTAATAACAATGGTTGCGATAACAATGATTTCAATTTAGACAAATTCAAAGTGAATATTACTAACGGAATCGAGAATTATTCGACTTACACAAACAGTTCTGGGGTTTATAATTTTTATGTCGGAGCAGGAAATTATGTAATTTCGCCGCAATCCGAAAATGCAAATTATTTTAATTTATCGCCAACAAGTGCAACATTAAATTTCGCAACTGCCAATCAATCCATACAAACGCAAGATTTTTGTGTTTCAACAAATGGAATTCATAATGATTTGGAAGTTTCAATAATTCCAATCGGAGTTGCAAGACCAGGTTTTGATGCTGATTATCAAGTAATTTATAAAAACAAAGGAAATCAAACCATTTCTGGTGAAGTCACTTTAACTTTCGATGATACATCGATTGATTTGATTTCTTCAAATCCACAGATTTCTGGACAATTTACAAATATTTTGAACTGGAATTATGCCAATCTTTTACCTTTTGAAACCAGAACAATTGATTTGAGATTCAATCTAAATTCACCTTTAGAAAATCCAGCTCTAAATTCGGGCAGTATTTTAGAGTTTAATGCTGTTATTTTTCCTTTTATTAATGATGATTCTCCCAATGACAATAATGTAGTTTGGCAACAAACAGTTGTTAACTCATTTGACCCGAACGATATAACTTGTCTTGAAGGCGATGTTGTTGCACCATCAAAAATTGGAGATTATTTGCATTATAAAATAAATTTCGAAAATAAAGGTACTGCCGATGCTGTAAATATTGTTGTAAAAGATATTATTGATAGTACTAAATTTAACATCAATAGTCTTGTGGTTTTAAATACATCTCATCAGGTTAGGACTGTTATAAAGAGCAATGTTGTTGAGTTTATTTTTAAAAATATTTATTTGCCACCAACCAGTTTAGGATTTAATGGAAATGGATACATATTATTTAAAATAAAAACATTA
>JAYVBR010000351.1:0-6649 GCA_043750395.1 Bacteroidota bacterium
TCGTTGCGAATTATCGGTTGCTAAACGGTCAGTATTATTTCTATTAAAATTAAAACGTTGATATAATTTATGTCCTGAATATTTAGAATTAAAACCAAATTTCATTGCAATATCATTTTTATTTGAGTTGTTAATATCTAAATTTTTAAACCAGTATAATAACGCAATTTCATTTATTGTTAAAGATTCAATTTCTAAATCATTGTTATTTTGATTGTTTTCTGGAATATTTAAAGTTGAGGTTTCGAGTTGTTGAGGTTGGTTTTGAGCAAATAATTCAAGATTTTCTAAATCATTAAACCCTAGAAAATCGACAATTATATTTAATACAATTGCTGATTTTTGTGCAAAATGACTAATTTGATAACTTTCAAATAAATTGTTTTCTCTAAAATAATTTCGACCAATATCGTATGATAAATTTGGATAACTAATTTGTAATTCGTTTATAATTAAGCTATAAAATTTATATTTTCCCGATAAAAAACCGTCTTCGCCAAAATCAATATTATACCAATTTTCTCTTTCGTCTGTTTCGTTTCTAATTTCGTCGATTATTGTATTGCAAAAATTAAATATTTCAAAACACTTTGAAATTATTTCTTTTAAATTTGAAATAACATATTGGTTTTCTCTATCTAAATTTCTTAAACAATCTTTCAAATTTATCCAATCAATAAAACCCCGATTTGATGCGATTATGTACATTTTATAATCACGCAATTCAATCGTATTTTCAATAAAATTAAGTACTAAATTCAAATCAAATATTAAACAATCAATTAAATTTAATTTCGTTGAGGGTTTAATGTACCTACTTTCTAAATTGGTTTTCTTTTGTTTGATAAACTTTTTTAAAAATTTAATTTTATAAACTCCTAAATCTTTGTTTGGAATATGTATAAGTTCAATAATTTTGATTATTCTAAATTTATCTTTTGTAGTTAAATCCAAAAAAAAATTATTTAAGTTTTTATCTAAATCCAAAACATTTTCAGTTTGAAACATATTTTTAATGCAAAATTCAAGTTTGTTGCTTTTTAGAAAACTTTCTTTATCGGGCAAATTATCTAAATCTAAATATAGTTTACTATAATATTCACGTAAATTATTATTCATTTTTTTGCCTGTATTGTGTATTATGAATTAATGCTTGTTTTAAAACCTAAATTTTTTTTACTCCTATTTACTGCCATTAATTGCCAATTATCGCCATTTAACCAATATTTTTAATTACTTCAAGTTTAGGTTCTACTCGTTCCTTTGGTGTCAATTTACTAAAATATTCCAGCATCTGAAAAGCATTGTCATAAGTCGTTTTCCCGATATATTGCAAATACATTTTTTCTGTTCCGTGAGCCGTTATATTCATTAAAACTGGTGTTGGTATTCGACCATAAAAATTGGTAGCGAACGATCGACGGCAAATGTGACTACTAACAACTTCGTATTTTGGATAAACTCCTTTGATTGTTGGATTGTTTTTTGTGGTTTTTTTACGCCCTTTGGTTGGCGTATTTATTCCAGCAATTTTACAAACATCTTTGATATGTTCGTTAAAATGCGTTAATGCTATTTTGTAAGGTAAACCGCTTTCGATTATTTCGATTGCTTCGGGTAACAAAGGAATCGCCACCAGTTTGCCAGTTTTTTGTTGCTTTAATTCAATGATTTTAATTCCGTTAATGTCTTTGAAATTATTTGCTGTAATGCTCAACAAATCGCCACCACGTTGCCCAATCAAACAACCTAGTAACAACCATTTTCGGGCGTTTATTAATGCTTCTCGAAGCAATGGCACGTTTTTAATTAGTTCCTGTTCGTCTTCATTTAAAAAAATAACGTCTTCGGGTGCTTTGCGTTCCGATAGGCTTTTTATGTTTTTGGTTTGTGTTGAAATTTCAATATCGTTTCGATTCGCATCGTTGCAAATGGTCAATAAATTTGAAATGTTTTTGCCTACATAATTTATTGAATAACCTTTGTTGAACAAATACATTTTGAATTTTTCGGCAAATTGAATATTGATATTTTTTATAATAATGCTTTTGCCTTTGAACGCATCGTTTTCGTATTTGAGTATCGTATTTAGGAATAATTTAATATTTTTAACTCTACTAATACTTAACCCAAATTCGCCCTTTTGGTTGGTTTTATAAGGTGCTTCGTCAATATATTTTTGTATGTAATTGGTCAATAAATCGAGTGCTACAATTGGTGTTTTGCAATTGAAAATATCAATTTGAGTTTGCAACCAGTCGCCAGTTATTTCGATTCCGTTTGCGTTTGCATCGTTATATTTTTCGTTTATTGCAATTGCAAGTTTATCGAGTTTGACTTTTAACGCTTTGGTTATTTCGTCTTTTTGTATTGGTTGGTTGTTGGCTTCGCTCCAATCTTTTGCATTGATTATAAAACCAGTTTTGCGATACAAAATTGTTTTGCGATTTACAGAATAGCGAACATAAATATTTGATGTTTCACTTTTGCTTTGAAGTAAGAATTTTAAAGTTGCCATTTTAAAGATTTTGAACAACTCAAAGATAATACTTTTTTTAACATTCTACTAAACCGTTACTAAACCATTTGTGTATTTTAATGTATTTTAATGAATTTCAATGAATCAAAAAAAATGTAATTTATTATAAATCAGTACATTTAAAGTTTTCTAAATATATTGAAATATAGAGGTTTAGTTCCCGTCCCGAGTACTAAACCTCTACTTTTATTAGTTGAGGTTTTTTTTATGTTTATAAGTTTTTGATTTTGAATCAAAAAAATATTCACATTAAGATTTTAAATTCTTTTCTTTGAAAAAATAATTTTTTCAAATTAAAATGAGCACTTTCGTAATTACAAAAAGATTTAACGACGAATATAAATTCGAATATACTTCTAGAAAAGGTAAAACTATTTTTACAAGTAATAGTTTTGAACTTCAGTTTGAATGTGAAAATGAAATTGAATATTTAAAAAAAAATATTGAATCTGCATTGTTTTTAAAATCTAAATCATCTGATAGCAAATTTTTCTTTAGATTAATTATAAACGAAAAACAATTTGCTGTTAGTCGAAAATATTCTACACTTTTAATGCTAGAAAAAGGAATTAATGATATTACAAAATACGCAGTTAAATCTGAAACTATAGATTTTTCTGGAAACGATTTTGCTTTTGAAGCAATTGAGTTTGCCGATTAGTTTTTTCTTTTATATTTTTGAATTAAACCCAAATTACGTATTAGGATTCGTAATCAAAACGATTTATTAAATAAAATTTTGGCTCACGGAATTTTTTAGAATTAAAACATAAGTTTTATGTTAAGGTCTAAAAAATGAGTAGATACCAAATCTTGCAGTAGACTCAAGTCTGCAAGTGCAACCAGCAAAGCAAATTGTTAGTAATAGATTGTTAATGCGTAATATGGGTTAAGGTTTTCTTTTAATTAATAAACTTTCGAAAGACTATAAAACCAAAAAACCTAGCCGAAGCTAGGTTTTCCCAATAAGTCAGAATTAATAATTCTAATTATTTTTTTACAGCAGCAGCAGCAGCGTCAACAGCAGTTGCAACAGCATCTTTAGTTGCAGTTGCAGCAGCATCAGTAGCAGTTGCAGCAGCATCAGTAGCAACAGCTTCTACAGCAGTAGCAGTAGAATCCATAGCAGCTTCAACTGGAGCTTCAACAGCAGCTTCTACAGCTGGTTCAGTAACTTCTGCTTCAGTTTTTTTACAAGATACTACAGTTAATGTAGCGATTACAGCTAAACTTAAAAATAAATTTTTCATTTTTTTAAATATAAAAGGTTAATTATTAATTCGAAGCAAAGATAATCTTTTTTTTAATATTTGAAAATATTTTTAAAATTTTCATCTTTACTACTTTTAAATACATTGCAAGTATCGTGCCAAAGATTAAAAACTTAAATTGAAATATTTAAATTATCATTAAATTATTTTAAATCACTTATTTACAATGTTTTAATTGTTTTTTTTATTTTTAGGATGTACTAATTTCAATTCACTTATTATGTTTTTTGCACCAGCAAATTTATCTACTATAAACAAAACATACCTGGCATCGACCATTATGTTTCTACAAATTGATGGATCGTAGTTAATATCGCTCATTGTGCCTTCCCAAACTCTGTCGAAATTCAACCCTATTAAATTTCCATAAGCGTCAATTGCTGGACTTCCCGAGTTACCACCAGTTGTGTGATTGGTTCCAATAAAACAAACAGGTATTTTGCCATTATCAGCATATTGACCATAATCTTTATTATTATATAGGTCTAATAATTTTTTAGGAACATCAAATTCATAGTCGCTTGGAACAAATTTTTCGATAACACCATCTAAATAGGTAGCGTAGTTATAAATAATTCCGTCTTTTGGTGCAAAACCTTTTACTTTGCCATAGGTTACTCGTAAAGTGCTATTGGCATCTGGAAAAATTCTTGCTCCTTTATTGATTTCTAATTGCGCTTTCATATAAGTACGTTGCAAAGCCGAATTTTTTAGATTGATTTCGTCGAATTTTGGAGCTATATTTTTTATGAAATTATCTGTAATTTCTTTTAGAAAAGTATAACCTTTATCAGCATTCAAATTGAAAATTATGGTTTTGGTATCACCAGAAAGCAAAGATTTCAAGCCATCAAGAGTTGTTAATTTTGAGTTTTTATAAATATCTGCTGCTAAAGTTGTAGCATTTATATTAATTAAATTATTAGGTAAAAATTGTTTCGGAGATTTATTAGCATACAAATCAATCAATTTTTCGAAAACTTTTTCGTCAACATTTGCATTAAAGTTTTTGTAGAAATCGCCTATTCCAACAATCAAATTATTTTTTCTGTCTGTGAATGATTGTTCGCCCTTTGTTGTCAGAATTTGTTCTAATTGGTATAATTTATTTGCAGTAGCAAGTAATTCGGTATGGCGCAAAACAATTTCTGAATAATAATCTCTTGCCAAAGCATAATCTTTAATTTCGGTATAGTTTTTGGCGAATTCTGGTAATAAATTTCCATATTCGGCTTGTTTTCCTACCTTGATGACTTTTTCTTGAAATGCTTTTTCTTCGTTTAATTTTTTGCCTACAGCATTCGATTTTTTCAAACCTTGAGATTCGCCAATCCATTTTTTCCAAGCATTTGCAATACCTGCATATTTCGATGCATATTGAATTTTAATGGTGTTGTCTTTTCGCATAAAACCATCAAGAACTTTCAAAGCGTTGTCACGAATTTCGATTTTTGCAGGATTGGTATCGTCTTGAATTTGACGAATTGCCGACGATGGTAAATATTCTTGCGTACGACCAGGAAAGCCCATAACCAAAGTAAAATCGTTTTCTTTGACACCATCTAGTGATATTGGCAAAAAATGTTTTGGGACAAAAGGTTTGTTATCTTTAGAATATTTTGCAGGGCGATTATTGGCATCAGCATAAACTCTAAACATCGAAAAATCGCCTGTGTGACGTGGCCAAACCCAATTGTCGGTATCAGATCCAAATTTTCCGATTGAACTTGGTGGCGTTCCAACTAAACGAATGTCTTCGAAAGTTTCGGTGACAAACAATATGTATTGATTGCCTTCATAAAAAGTTCGAACTTTGTTTTCTTGCCAAGATTCTTTTTTGAAACTTGCTGTTATTTTGGTGATATTTTCTTGAATCTTCTGTTGCCTATCGGCTTCAATCGAAATTTCGTTAACGCCATCTAAAACTTGTTTTGAAACATCGTTAATGCTGACAATAAACATTACATCAACATTTTTTGCTGGTAATTCTTCGTCCATTTTATAAGCCCAAAAACCATTGGTCAAATAATCATTTTCGACTGATGAAAGATTCTGAATTGCATCGAAACCACAATGGTGATTGGTCAAAAGCAAACCTTTTGCAGAAATCATTTCGGCTGTACAACCGCCATCAAATTGGGGAACAGCATCTTTTAAACTGGCTTTATTAATGTCATAAATATCTTTGGCTGAAATTTTCATACCAAGATTTTTCATTTCGGTCTCGTTCATCCCGTTTAGCAAACTTGGAATCCACATTCCGCCTTGTTGCGCTTGGGTTTGAAAAACGACTAATAATAAGAGTAATTTTAAGTGTTTCATTGTTTTATTTGATTGTTGAATTTTTAAAATTTGAATTTCATAATTTTTCGATTGTGAATTACAAAATCGTTGGCAAGATACAATTTTTGAGCAATTTCGTTGTGTTTTTCTACTTCGAGATACATCATTTTAACATTGGCTTTTTCGGCTTCTTGTTTAATAAAATCAATTGCCAACCTCCCGATTCCTAATCCACGTGATGATTTATTGATGAATAATTCTTCGAAAAACGCCATTCGACCTTTGTATTCAAAACTAAAAATGAAAGTCATAATTGCGTAACCCACAATTTCGATGTTGTTATATATGATGTAGGATTTTCCTAAATTTTCATTTTTAATAAATTCTTCAAATAATTTTTTGGATAAATCTACATCAATTGAATAATCATCAATTGCATAGAATTCTTGCATCATTTTAGTGATGACATCGACTTCTGAATATTGCAATGGTTTGAATGTTATCAAATGGTATTAGGTTTTAGATTTATCGAGATATGAAATAATAACTTCAGTTG
>JAYVBR010000352.1:0-6649 GCA_043750395.1 Bacteroidota bacterium
GTCAACTTGAAAAAAGGCAAAATGAACTTATCACTAATACAGAAACAAAACTGGAAAGCATACGAGTTACTGTTGAAGAAAAATTAGAAAAAACATTAAGCGAAAGACTTGGTCAAAGTTTTGAAACTGTTGGTAAACAATTGATTGAAGTACAAAAAGGATTGGGCGAAATGCAAACCATTGCAGCTGATGTTGGTGGATTGAAAAAAGTATTGAGCAATGTAAAATTACGTGGTGGCGTTGGCGAAGTACAGTTGGCAATGCTACTGGAACAAATCTTGGCACCCAATCAGTACGAAGCCAATGTAAAAACAAAAAAAGGAAGTAATAGTAGCGTTGAGTTTGCAATAAAACTTCCAGGTAAAAGTGATGATGAAAACAGCGTTGTATATTTGCCAATAGATGCCAAATTCCCAAAAGACACATACGAACATTTAATTAATGCTTATGAGAATGCTATTCCAGACGATATTGAACAAGCTACTAAAAATCTTGAAATCACAATACGTAATATGGCAAAAGACATTAGTGAAAAATATATCGACCCACCTAATACAACTGACTTTGCCATTATGTTCCTTCCGTTCGAAAGTATCTATGCCGAAGTAATAAGACGCAGTGCATTGGTAGATCAGTTGCGAGACCAATACAAAATCACCGTAGCTGGACCTACAACTTTAATGGCTATTTTGAATAGTTTACAAATGGGCTTTAGAACACTATCATTACAAAAAAGAAGCAGCGAAGTATGGAATGTATTAAGTGCCGTTAAAAAAGAATTTGGAAATTTTGGTGGTTTATTAGAAAAAGCACAGAAAAATATCCAAACTGGATTAGGTCAATTAGACCAAGTGGCTGGAACTAGAACTAGAGCAATACAACGACAATTACAAAATGTAGAAACAATTCCAACATTAGAAGTTCCAGAAATTTTGCCTGAAACACTTATTGATACAATTGAGGATATAATCGAAAAATAACAATGAACAAACAAGACCTAATCTCTAAAATAAAAAAACTAGACGGTATCTCTCAAGATGAACGTGCGTATTTAATAAACTTAGTAAACACAAAGAAAAAGTACGGTTTAGTTTGGGAAGATTTACCAGAAAATGTTGAAGAACAATTGCGTATTAGTTTACCTGTTTTGAAGGAAGTTAAAGATAAGGCAATCATAACTGATACAGTAGATGCCCCAAATCATATATTGATTGAGGGCGATAACTTGCACGCATTGACAGCGTTAACGTTTACTCACGAAGGAAGTATTGATGTAATATATATAGACCCACCATATAATACTGGTAAAGAAAATGAATTTAGATATAATGATAATTGGATATTAAAAGACCATCCTTTTAGACATTCAAATTGGATAAATTTTATTTCTAAAAGATTTAAAATTGCAAAAAGACTATTAAGCGAAACAGGAGTTTGCATCATACATATAGACGAAAATGAGTTTGATGCCTTAAATTTATTTCTCGAAACAGAAGTTTTTTCAGATGATGATTTTCTTGGAGTTATAGTATGGAATAAGCAAAATCCAAAAGGTGATGCTAAAGGTGTGGCAACTATGCACGAATATGTACTCGTTTATGCAAAAAATAAAAGTGAGTTTACATCATTGCCAAATTCACTATTACGCCCAAAACCTAACGCAGAAAAAATACTTTCCAAAGCCAAAAAATTATTCTCTAAAATAGGTAAAACAGAAGTTCCTGATGAAATAAAAGAAGTCATAAAACCTTTTAATTTCTCAAAAGCTGTATTAGAAGACTTTTTAGTAAAATATGATTTAGTACTGGTAAATAAAGAGTTTCAATCTTGGATTAGCAAACAAGATTTTTCAGGTGGTGAAAAAGCATATAAATTTATTGATGAACTTGGTAAAGTTTATCGTGGAGTTTCAATGGCTTGGCCAAACAAAGAGCAAGCTCCAGACGATTATTTTATACCACTTATTCATCCTGTAACTAATAAGCCTTGCCCAATTCCATCCAGAGGCTGGAGAAATCCAAGTGTTACGATGGGTAAATTATTAGATAAAAATTTAATTTTATTTGGTATTGACGAGAGTAAACAACCTGAGAGAAAATATCTTCTAGAAGAAAATATGTTTGAAAACACACCGTCAATTTATAACAATGGCGCAAGTGATGATGATTTATTTAAAGATCTAAAAATAAATTTTGCCTATCCAAAACCAACTTCGGCGGCTAAATATTTTTTAAGTTCAATTCATCCAAATCCAAAAACCATTCTTGACTTTTTCGCAGGTTCTGGGACAACACTTCACGCGACAAGGGCTCTAAATGCAGAAGATGGAGGAAATAGACAATGTATTTTAGTAACCAACAACGAGAATAATATTTGTGAAGAGGTTACTTATGAACGTAACAAAAAAGTAATTCAAGGTTATAATAATGCTAAAAATGTTGCCGTTACGGGATTGGAAAACAATAATTTGAGGTATTTTAAAAGTGATGATGTAAGCCGTGACCAAACACTTAAAAATAAAAAAGAGCTTAATCATTTAGCTACTGAATTGTTGTGTATTAAAGAAGATTGTTATAATCCAATAGCATCCAAAGCTAAATGGTATAGTGCATTTGCTGATGCTAAATCACAGTTTATAGTAATTTATGATGATGTTATGATTGAAGAAGGTATTGCAATCATCAAACAAATGAATGAAAATAAAGGCAACAATAATTCTATCAAAGTATATGTATTCAGTAATGGTCAATATCCATATACAGAAGATTTTGAAGAAGTATTAGATTTAATAACATTATGTGCCTTACCAGATGCTATCTACAAGGCGTACCAAAATGTGCTGCCTAAAAAGAAACGAGAAATTATCCCAATGCTGGACGATGAAGTTACTGAAGAAGTGGGAGAAAATTTGTTTAATCAAGAAAACGCTTAATTCATAAATGATACATTTAAAAAATTACCAAGACGAAGCAGTCAATGACCTTTCTCAAAAACTGTATAAGTTATTAAAACGACCAGGCGCCAGACAAAATTTAATTTTCAAAGCACCTACTGGTTCAGGTAAAACAGTGATGATGGCTTCGTTATTAAACAAGTTTTGCGAAGAATTACCAGAACGTTACGAACTGGAAAAACGCAAAGCTGCTTTTATTTGGATCGCTCCAAACAAATTATACATACAAAGCTACAATGCCTTAAAAGGATATTTTGCTGAAATGCGTTCCATAAAACCTATTTTCTTTAATGATGTTATTGATAGTGAATTGCAACCAAACGAGGTATTGTTTGTCAATTGGGAAAGCATCAATAAAGAAAAAAATTTAATGATTAAAGAGAATGAAACCGATAAGAATTTATACAGTTTCATTAACAAAGCAAAACTAAACGATACTGAAATCATAGTAATTATTGATGAAGAACATATGTTTGCAGATACTAAAACAGCCAAAAGAGCCAATGAAGTATTGCAAAAAATATATCCAAAAATAGAAATTCGGGTTTCGGCTACACCAACCACCAACAGTGATTATAAAACATTGGTAGAACGCCAAGATGTAATTGCTGAAGAAATGATAAAGGAAGGCATTATTCTAAATCCTGCTTTAGATACCATTGTACAACAAGGTCGTTCATTAGAAGAAATTTTATTAGAACAAGCACTGGCAAAAAGAGAGGAATTACGCCAAGCGTATGAAAGTTTAGGTGTTAAAATAAATCCGCTTTTATTGATACAATTACCTAACGATAAGAGTGATAATAATACTGCCGATGATGAAAAATACATTGATGTAGTATTGCAAAACCTCGAAATAAAATACAATATTACGGTCAATAATAATAAACTGGCAGTTTGGTTATCAGGCAGAAAAGACAATGTTGAGGATATTGAAAAACACGATAATATGGTTGAAGTTTTGTTATTTAAACAAGCTATCGCATTAGGTTGGGATTGTCCAAGAGCTGGAGTATTATTGATTTTTAGAGAATTAAAAAGTACCACATTCACCATTCAAACTGTAGGTAGAATTTTGCGTATGCCAGAACAAAAACATTATCCAAATCCGTTACTAAACCAAGGATATGTTTTTACCAATTTAAGTAAAAATCAAATCGAAATCGTAAAAGATGATATGAGTTATATAACAATGAACAAAGCACGCAGAATAGAAAACTATGTGCCAGTTCATTTGAATTCTACTTATATCAATACCCGAATAGTTCGTAACCGTTTAGGAGCTACTTTCAGAAAAGCATTATATGAAATCGCCGAATTAAATTGGGAGTTAAAAAGAGAAATGGGTTCAGACCATTTTTTTGAAACCAATAAGCAATTATTAAAAAAACGTTTCATAAACACAGATATAAATACTATTGAAATTGTTATTCCAGAAAATGTACTATTAACTGGAGAAGAGCAAACAAAATTAGTCACCGAAACGGCACGTTTTGCTAAAACACCAAGTGAATTGGCACGATTATTTAAAGATTTTTGTAGAGCATTAACAGCACCGTATGCAGCAGTAGATAGTACGCCAGTTTTGGAAGGTGGTATGAAATACTTTTTTGAAGACTACTTCGGAATTATAGAATACGATGCTATTAAAATAATGTTGTACGACCAAAACCAACCCATTTTTATTGAGTTAATAGAAAAGGCAAAAGAGCGTTATCAGGAAATGCAAGAGCAAAAAGCTAATAACGCCACAAAAGATGTTCAAAATTACCAATGGGAAGTGCCAATTGAAAGAATTTACAATGAATTATACGAGGAAAAAGAAGCAGTACAAAGACACGCTTTAGAACCGTTTTATGAATACAACAGAGCATCAAAACCCGAAGTTAAGTTTGCAGAGTTTTTAGAAGAAAACAAAGAAAATCTTCATTGGTGGTACAAAAATGGAGAAAAAGCTAAAGAACATTTTGCAGTTCCTTATATTGATTATTTGGGTAAGCAAAGTCTTTTTTATGTTGATTTTGTAATATTGAGTAAAACGAATGTTACTTGTTTATTCGATACCAAAACAGCAGGAAGTGATCCAGCAAATGCACATTTAAAACACAATGCTTTAGTAGATTTGATTGCAGTTAGAAATAGCAAAGGGTTAAAAACTATTGGAGGAATTTTAATTGAAAAATCGCCTAATAATATATCAACTTGGTGGTATTGCAACAATAAAATTACCAATACAAAAGATACAGCAGGTTGGGATATGTTTAATCCAATTTCATTATAAATAAAAAAGCTATGATAAACAAAGGACTAGATACTACATTCATCCATTTTGGTATTCGTAAAGACGATATGGAAATAATCAAAAATCTTTGTGAAGAACAAGGGTTAGGCTTTGAATGGTTGGAAGAAAACATACTTAAAGAGTTCCACAATCTTAAAATCAATAACGAAGATATTGATAGCAAAAAGATTGAAAAAATTATCGAAAAGGCTTTAAACAAAATATAAGTACTATGCTCATTACCAAAATAATTGCCAAAAACTTCAAAACCTATCGGGAACTCGATTTAGATTTAACCGTAAACGAAGAGCAGCCAATAATATTAATTGGTGGAGAAAATGGAGGTGGTAAAACCACTTTGTTTCAAGCTATTTATAGTGCGTTGTATGGTCTAAAAGTCAAAGACGAACAACACTTCAATAAATTGCAAAATGCTGGAGAAAGGGCAAAAAATGCCAGTAATAGCAGCCGTAAAATTGAATTAGAAATCCATTTTACGGGAAAAGTATTGCACAATGATTACAAATACATAATCAAGCGATTATATACACTCAATACACAAAACAATCCGGTTGAATCAGTAATGCTAAATCTTAACGGAGACGTTTTTAACTACGGCACAGCAACACCACACGTTGAAAGAGTAAAAAAAGAAGCAGAAGTAAATAAAATTATCAAAGCCAATCTGCCACAAGAATTAAGTAAATATTTCCTTTTTGATGCAATGGAAGCAGGTAATTTGTTAAAGGACGAATACCTTAATCGTGTTATCAAAGAAAATATTGAAAACGTAATGGGTTTCAATAAGTATATTCAATTAGGCAATGCAACCAATACACTAACGCAAGAATACATTGCGCAAAGTATCGAAGTAGAAGAAGAAAGAATTCAATACAAAAACCTTTTAGAAGAACATAAAAAATACCAGGATTTAATAGATGCCACTAAAGTAAAGTATGATAGAAGTTTGAGTTATTCATTGGCTCACAAAGAATTCTATGAAAGTGCTAAAGAAGGGAAAAACTTTCAAGCGAATATTAAGGATCAAATTCAAATCGTAGAAAGAAAGATTGAGGATATTTTAAATAAGGAAACCCTTTTTATTGACCAATCTGAAAAATTCCTTAATGATATTGAAATTCAGGTTTTCATTCCGAAGCTCATTACTATTGTTCAAAACGAAATCGAATTAATACTTTCGGAGAAAAGCCAACAAAACAGCAACGATTTTATAGAGCCGGAACATATCAGCAAAGTTTCAGATAAAGTATTAGAATTCCTCAAAGAATACAATTTAATAAAAGGAGAACTAACAGCCGAACAGAAAATAAAACTAGCAGATTATATCCTTAAAAAATCAGGTCAAAACAAAAATGATACGGAATACGATTTTATTGATAAGAATGATGTAACTC
>JAYVBR010000353.1:0-6626 GCA_043750395.1 Bacteroidota bacterium
TTAGGCTTTCGGAAAGTTGGTTTTGTACTTGTAAAGTTCAGTCATTTGTGAATGATTTGTGTGTGCTTTTCCCGAACTTCAGCAAGCCACAAGACGTTGGTGGCAATTTTAGCAGAAACGAGTACCTAATAAACGATGGAAAATATATTTAACAAACAAATTTTTAAAACTGAAAAACCATTCTTACACCAAGTTTTTAAAAAAGAATTTGATGCATTTTTCTTTTTAAATTTTCCAAAACAAATATGCTTTGATGGAGAAAATTCACATAATCTTCCTTGTTTCTTTTTAAACAATATAAAACAGAGAAATATTTCCATCACAAACGAAAGCGGTTCGATAAACTTTAATTACTGTTTCCATAAAATAAGTTCGGAAGTGAGGGAAGGTTTTATTAAAGAATTTAAAAGTAAAATTGGTGACGAACAATTTCTATTTTGGCATAGTGAACAAGAAAATTGGGCAATGATAAGTGATTCTAAATCTGAGTTTGCAATAATCGGAATAAATTGGGAAATAGCTGACCAAGTAAAACTGTTTTATGAATATTTTTTAATATCGCCTAAACAAGCAATAGAAAAACTACAATTACAAGAGTTTAGTAATGATTTTTTCAATATATACAAACCAAAGTCAGTTCTGGAAAAAGGAAATGAAATAAATAAAATGTGGACTAAATATATTTTTGATTGCCACGTGGAAAACGAAAATGATAAAATATTCTATTGGAAACAATTTGAACCTTTATATTTCTCACTAGATAAAGTACTTAAAGGATTAAAAGGTATAGATATGTATGCCGACCAAGCTTTTTGGAGACAGTATTATAGACTTAAGCAATGGTATACGACAGGGAAAAAAGCAGCTGTTGGAGGTTGGCAAGCGTTTTCTCATAAAAACTGTCATAAAGTCGCAACAAAATTTTTGAATGAAAACAAACATTTGCAGTTACAATTTGATGGCAAAAACGAAGAAGCGGACAAATTGATAAGAGAAAGTAAAAACGGATTAATTGAATTTTCATTTTTTTGGATATATGCCAATTCTAAAAAACAATCTCAAAAAGGATATCATAGTGACTTCAATTTTAAAATATCAGATGGCGGAAGTGGAAGAAAAAATTCAGTAAATCAACAATTTGAATTTTATTTGAAAGATGATTTAATTGAGTCAAATAGAATAGACGAATTTATTGCAGAATTAATGGAAGTTGGATTTGTAAATAAAGTCTATAAATTACGTAAACCTTACGTTTTTACTAAATACGAGATGGATCGACCAATTGAAATCATAACAATGAATAATTTTAGAATAAATTATAACTATTTGGAATTACACAAAGAGATAAAACAATGAAAAAAAACTGCCACCAACAGCGGTTTGGCGCAATTGGGGTTTTAGGCAAACTTTAAAGTTGGTTTTGTACTTGGAAGTTGGTTTTTTATTCGAAACATTTGGCTAACCAAATCCCCAACTGACGCCAAGCCACGAGACGTTAGCAGTTATTCTAAAAAAAATGAACCTAAAAGCAAAATACATTGATGAATTTGGTTTTCTGTATGGGAATTTGGAAATGAAAAATAGTAAATTTATTTTAGATTTTGATAATTCAAAATTTGTAAGTGAAGATTTGACTAATTTTCAAAGATTTCAAAATAATCAAAATAACAGAATAGTCGTTGACGAATATAACAGAATTATAAATTGCAAACTTTGTTTTAAATTTCCCATCAACATATTTAAAGATAATATTGAAAATGACACTTTTTTGCAAATAGAATTAAAAATTGGAACCGAAGAAAACATTAAAAGCAATAGAATTACAGAACAGAAATTAATAATCGAAAAATATTCGATTCTAAGTAACTCAAGTAATTTTGATTTTGAAAAATTGAAAAATAAATTACCTAAAAATTGGAGTTTAAAATGCTGCTATAATTGTGAATATTCTGATTTTGGGGTTTATAGCAATCCATTTTTTGGTTTTATGATATGTTTTAAGAATTATAAAAATGAATACTCGAAAGTTATTGGAAAAGACGAAAATTATATGAATCTATTAGACAAAGTAGATAAAGAAGATTTTGTCTATGAAACATTCAAATGTTCGGAATTTAAAATACGAGAAAAAAATGTTGGTTATCGTGGATAAAAGAACAACTGCTAACAGCGGTTTGCAAAAATTGGGGTTTTGGTCTTGACTTTACACATTGTTTTGTACTTTTGTGTTTACTGATTTACTGAAAGTTTGGGCTAACCAAATCCCCAACTTCTGCAAGCCACGAGACGTTGGCAGACATCTTCGCACGAAACTTCTAAAAAAGAAAAATAAACCCAAAATCTGAAAATTGAAACATAATATTTAATATTTTTGAGAGATTAATCTTAAAACAAAATAAATATGTCAACATCAGAAGTCGGTCACGCAAAAAACATTGCAAATCTAAATTTATTAAACACAAATATTATTGCTTTAGGAGCAATTTACAATCCAAGTAATCCAAATTTACTTTTGGCAAATCTTCAAAATCAATACACAGAAAATTTTGCAAATCAAGAAAGTGTAAACGTAAAAGTTGCACCCTATTCGGTTGCTGTCGATGAGCGAGAAGTAATTTTTAAACCACTAAATCGAGAATTATCAAAACTCAGAAAAGCATATAAAGCAACCGAAGGAGTTACCGAAGTGCAACTTGAAGATTTTATGACAATTGTCAGAAAACTAAAAGGAGTACGCAAAGAAACAAAACCGAAAACCAATCCAGAAGAAGAACAAGTTCAATATTCTGTATCGCAAATGAGTTATGACCAACGAACAAATAATATGGATTTATTGATTGCATTATTGCAAAATACACCAAATTATAATCCAAACGAAACAGAATATAAAGTGCAAACTTATCAGGACAAAAAAGCAAAAATGTTAGTGAAAACGCAAAATGTTGCCAACACTTACGTTCCACTAAACAATGCACGAAGTTTACGAAATAATAAAATGTACATTATAGAAAATAATTTGGTCGACAACGCAAATAAAGCCAAAGATTATTTGTTCACAATCCTCGATTCTGAGTCGCCACAATATAAAGCAATCTCAAAAATAAAGTTTAAAAAGCGATAATCGAAACAACCTTTGTCCAAATCGAACAAAGCCTTGGCGCAATCGAACAAGGCTTTGGCTCGACTAAATAAAGCATAGTTCAAATCGAACAAGCCTTTGGCTCGACCCGAAAAGACAAAGTCTTAATCGAACAAAACAATGTCTAACTAGAATCAACCAAAGTCTCGACAAAACAAAAGAACGGCTAAAAAAATAGAACCGAGAACCAAAATAAAAAGTAAAAACAAAAAAGAAAAAGACGTCTGCCAACAGCGGTTTGGCACAATTGGGGTTTTAGGCAAACTTTAAAGTTGGTTTTGTACTTGGAAGTTCAGTCTTTAATTTATACATTTGGATTACCAAATCCCCAACTGACGCCAAGCCACAAGACGTTGTGCGAGATTTTGCGAGAAAAAATACTAAATAAGAAAAATATTAAATGGAAGTATTAATAAATGTAATTAATTTAAGTATCTTAATGATTTTTATCTTAACACCTTTTTACTTGATTAAGCGGATTAATAGTTCAAAAATAAAATTTAAAATCATTATGTACTTATTTCTTGGTTTAGTTGTAAATGCAGTAATTTGTTTTGCATTTGCGTGGTGGAGTGATACATCAAATGAAATATTGTTAAAACATCTTAACGGCTATATTTTTAATCCTGATAGTGGGAATTACCAAGTAAGTTATGAACAAGTTTTACCTGAAAACATAGAAAAAGTTAAAAGTCTTGAAACATCAATTATGGGAATTGGTTGGCCACTGAAAGCAATTTTTATGTTTGTTTTTTATTCACCAATCCTAATAATTTCTTTCATTGTTGAAAGAGTCTTAAAAAAAAATAAAAACAAAAAAACAACCTTTACAAATCATTAATTACAATAAAATAAAATCAAAAAATTATGGCAATATTTGGTGCTGGGTCAAAGTGGGAAGAAGATGAAATGAAAAATGAATTCTTCAAAAATGAAAACTACGTAATTGGATGGAACATCAAAGATGCGGAAGATTTGTATAATCTTATTTCTACAATGAAAATTGGGGATTTAATTTACTTAAAATCAAATAAACCTGGATCGTTGGACATTAGAATTAAAGGTATTGGAATTGTAAAAAACTCTCTCATTGGCGGATTGTTTGAAAAAGAAGAGAACTTATCAGTTAGAAAAAATAACTTTGAGCTACCAGTAAAATGGATAGTAAAAACTGAAAGTAAAATAACTATTCCGAAAAATACTGCGAAACTTACAAATGTTCGTTCTGCTACACTCTATGAAGAGAATTTACCATTTGTTCAGAAAGAAATTTTAGAAAAAATAATCAATGAAATAAAATAAAAACCATCGCACAACGGCGGTTTGGCGCAATTGGGGTTTTAGGCAAAGTTTAAGGTTGGTTTTGTACTTGCAAGTTCGGTCTTTAATTTATACATTTGGCTTACCAAATCCCCAACTGACGCCAAGCCACGAGACGTTGTGCGATAGCTTCTAAAAAATCGGGTGGAAAATAGAAAATAGCAAATGGAAAATATAATTAAAATAAGAGAATATAACTCAAATGATAAAGAAAAAATAATTGATTTATTAAAACTTAATACGCCTAAATATTTTGCAGAAGAAGAAGCAAAAGACTTAATTTACTACTTGGATAACGAAATTGAATATTATTATGTAATTGAATTGAATAACGTTATTGTTGGTAGCGGCGGAATAAATATAAAGGAAAATGGAACAATTGGATATATAAGTTGGGACTTATTGAATCCCGAATTACACGGAAAAGGTTTGGGAACATTAATTCTTAATTATCGAATTGAAAAATTGAAAGCGGAGAAAATGATTGAAAGCATAATTGTAAGAACAACACAAATTGTATATAAATTTTATGAAAAATCAGGTTTTGAAGTTATAGAAAAAGTTAAAGACTATTGGGCAAAAGGATTTGATCTATATAAAATGGAATATAAGAAAAAATAAGCCATCGCACAACAGCGGTTTGGCGCAATTGGGGTTTTAGGCAAACTTTAAAGTTGGTTTTGTACTTGCAAGTTTGGTCTTTAATTTATACATTTGGCTAACCAAATCCCCAACTGACGCCAAGCCACGAGACGTTAGCCGTCAGGTTGCGAGAACCGAAATAGGAAGCTAAATTGGTAATAAAAAACGACTTGGAATTAACCAACAACCGTTTAAAGGCGTGCCGAACTTTTTGCGACAATCTTTAATAATTGTACGGTCAAATTTTGATTTTATAACTCGACCAGTTGGAAGTTTATGTTTTCGTTTTGACAAAATGCAAATTGATAAATCATTTCCGATTGCGTCTAAAAGAAAAGGAAAGCCGTAAAAAACAACTTTCTGTAATGGAATTTTGCTTTTATCTAAATCGAAAAAATCAATATCATCCATTAGAGTTGCTTCAATTAATTTTGCCTCTTTTGGTTTGTCCCAAGCTGTTTCGATATCTGAATATTCTAAATTGTTTAAGAATAATTCTAAACCGATATAATCAATTTCATAATTTAAGTTCATAAAAAGTAATTTTAAAAGTTAATAACAATTGTTAATAGAAAACCCGAACGGCTAACAGCGGTTATACGCAAACAAGGCTTTCGGGCTTTGGTTAATGCTTGTTTTGTGTTTGCAATGTTCGGGCAAACTCCGATGTTTTAGGCTTACTTTCCCTTGTCTGCGTATAGCCACGAGACGTTAGCAGTAAGTTAAAACCAAAATTCCGCAAAAAGAGAAAATCCGAAAGTGAATAAATGAAAAATGTTTATATTTTTAGCGGTTTAGGAGCTGACAAAAGGGTTTTTCAGAAAATGGATTTTTCAGAATATAACGCAACTTTTGTAGAATGGATTTTGCCGAACAAAACTGAAAATATAGAAAGTTACGCAAAGAAATTAACCGAACAAATAAAACACGAAAAGCCAATTTTGGTTGGACTTTCTTTTGGCGGAATAATTGCAACCGAAATTGCTAAAATTATCGAAACGGAAAAAGTTATTTTAATTGCTTCAGCCAAAACCAAATACGAAATTCCAAAATATTTCAGAATTGCGGGAAAACTAAAACTTCATAAATTATTGCCAACCAAACTTATGAAAATGCCGAACATTTTCAGTTTTTGGTTTTTCGGAACCGAAAATGGAAATGACAAAAAAATATTAAGCGAAATACTAAAAGAAACGGACGAAAATTTTCTAAAATGGGCGATTGATAAAATTGTAAACAAGAAAAACGAAACTGAAAACAAAAACATAATTCATATACACGGAATTGCGGATAGAATTTTACCAATTAAATTTGTAAATTGCCAAATAAAAGTAAAAAACGGCGGACATTTTATGACGCTGAATAAAGCAAAAGAACTAAATGAAATCGTAAAAAGAGAAATTTCGATTCTACCATAACCTACTGCTAACAGCGGTTTGCAAAAATTGGGGTTTTGGTCTTGACTTTACACATTGTTTTGTACTTTTGTGGTCAGTGATTTACTGAAAGTTCAGGCTAACCAAAT
>JAYVBR010000354.1:0-2839 GCA_043750395.1 Bacteroidota bacterium
CAAGGCGAAGCCGATGCAATGGTTTCAGGATATTCAAGAAGTTATCCAAATGTGGTTAAACCAATGTTGCAATTAATCGGAAAAGCTCCAGGTATAACATTAGTCGCAACAACCAATATGATGATGACCAACCGTGGACCAATGTTTTTATCAGATACCGCAATTAATCCAAATCCGAATTCAGACGAATTGGCAAAAATTGCATTAATGACAGCCAAAACTGTTAGAATGTTTGGAATGGAACCTGTAATTGCAATGATTTCTTATTCTAATTTTGGTTCGTCAATCAACCCAAGTGCAGGAAAAGTTCGAGAAGCAGTTGCCTATTTGCACAAAAATTATCCAGATTTAGTTATTGATGGCGAACTGCAAACCGATTTTGCCCTAAATTCAGATATGTTAATCAAAAAATTTCCGTTTTCTAAATTGGCTGGAAAAAAAGTAAATACCTTAATTTTTCCAAATTTAGAATCGGCCAATATAACCTATAAATTATTAAAAGAATTGTACAAAGTCGATTCGATTGGACCAATAATGATGGGAATGGACAAACCTGTACATATTTTTCAACTAGGCGCAAGCGTAGAAGAAATGGTCAATATGGTTGCAGTAGCAGTTGTAGATGCTCAAGAGAAACAGAAACGAAATTCACATTTGGTGGAGAATTAAGTTTTGAAAAAAGTTTAATTTGGTTTAAAAGTTTAAGGCTCTACCAAGAATTGAGTGGGTAAAAATTTTTTACCACAAATTATACAAATTTGCACAAATATTAATTGTAAAAATTTAATCACACAAATTCTTAGGATTTATTGTTAAATTTGTGACTGTAGTTTACTAATTTCATTTATGAAAATTTGTGTAATTTGTGGTTGTTTTACATTGTAAAGTGTAAAGTAATAAACTCATTCAATTAGTATTAGAACTAAATTTATTGTTTAATTTGGAATAAAAGTTCAATTTTATTTAAAAATTAGCTTTACTAAAATTTTGTACGTCAATTGCTATTAGTATCTATTTGTAATTTTCCCAAACGTTTAAATAAAAAAACTTATAAACAACCAAAAAATACAATGTTGCAGAAAACAACTCATAAAATAAAGAATGTATGACAGAATCACTATTTAAATTTTTAATGTTTACTGGAATTATTGTTGGTTTTGTATTTCTGATTTATACTAATACTTCAAAAAACCGAAAAGACAAATCTATTATTTATTTAAATTTATTTGTTTTATTTTTTACAATAAATAATTTGCAAATTACATTGGCAGATTACAATTATGTTAATCTTAATTTCTTTGAAAGAAAACTGCTCATTCCATGGTATGCGTTAATTATTCCGTGCTTTTATACATTTGTAGTTCATTATCTTAGAGTCGAAAAAAAAATTAAATCTTTTGTTTTAATTTCACTTTTTTTGTTTGTAATCGAGATTATCATTCGAATTGTTTTGAGTCAATATTTTTATAATGATACCTCAAGTTTTATTGTTGCTCGATATGCACAATTCGAAGAAATTGTTAATCTTGGCTTTACAATATTTTTATTTCTTAAGGTAGTTTATATTTTTTTAGATCAAACAAAATTACAAACTAAAATTTTTCAGTTTGATAACATGAGCTGGCTCAAACAATTTTTTACTTATGGTTTTATTATCATTATTTTATGGATAATTGCAATAGTATTTAATTTAAAAAACATAATTAGTCCAAATATTTCTATTTATTATCCTTTAAGGTTGTCTTCAACATTATTAATTTATTGGATTGGTTACTGCGGTTTTTTTAAATACAATTTATTAATAGAACGAATCGAGCTTCGCAAAGAAATTAATAATGACCAAAATCAAAAAGATGAAGTTATTCTAGAAACTGTTGATAGTCGTTTTTTATTGATTCAAAAAATTATTATTGAACATAAAATGTTTCTCGAACCAGACCTTGCAATCGAAGATGTTGCAAAAAAAGTAAAAAAATCTGCCAAAAATGTGTCCCAAATTCTGCAAGAAGCAACTAGTTTTAATTTTCCAGACTATATTAATTCGTTAAGAATTCAAAAAGCTAAAAAATTTCTTGTAAGTGCAAAATACTCAAAATATACAGTTGTATCAATTGGGTTAGAATGCGGATTTAACTCTAAATCAACGTTTTACAGAGCATTCAAAAAAGCTACTGGCACAACTCCCACCGAATTTCGTCTCGAAAACTATAAATAAAAACTGTGTCATTTTCTGCAATTTGCAGAAAATGGGACACATTTGTTTTAGGGCTTTTATAGATTTGTCAAATAATCCTAACAAAAACAATTTTGAGAAAACTAATTTTAATATTCTTGTTCCCGCTTTTAACGAATGCTCAACCCAAAAATGAAATCATTAACCCAAAAGGGAAATGGTATTTTGGTGCAGAAATTGGAACAAACAAAATCAGTTCATTAACATTAGATGAGCCAAATCAATCTTTTCAAGGCGGAGTTTTGGCAGAATACTATTTTGCAAGACATTGGAGTTTGTCAGGCAGAATTAAATATTTTGAAACAGGAGTTTCTTTCTATGATGCGGGTACTAATGGCGAAAGCGACTATATTTTTTCTTATAGCGGTAGACCGAGTTACAATGGAAATTTTAAAGGTGCCGAAATTGCAATACCATTAAATATTAAATGGGAATTTCGACTCTACAAAAACTTAGGAGGAAATATTAAGTTTGGTTTTGCACATACTATAGAAACTAAATATGAGTACAGTAATTATTCAAAAAATCTAAATCCAGATGATTATCCAACAGAATATCAAAGTTTAAATTTAGGATATGGCTTTAATTATTTTATAAATAAAAAAA
>JAYVBR010000355.1:0-2838 GCA_043750395.1 Bacteroidota bacterium
GTTTTGACCAATAAATATTACGAAGGAATTGTTCCAAGTCCAAACGAATTTTCGGAAGCAGATTTACAGGTTTTAGCAGATTTAAAAACTTATCCAGCAATAATTTCGAGTTCTATTGAGCGTTATAGATTTCGTGAAGCGCAAGGCGAAATGATGAATGTTGCCCGTTTAGGAAACAAATATTTAACTGAGCAAGAACCTTGGATAACCACAAAAACCAAACCAGAACGTGTGCAAACTCAAATGTATGTTGCGTTACAAATAACAACTGCATTGGCAATTTTATGTGAACCATTTTTGCCGTTTACATCAAATAAAATTAAAAAATTATTGCATTTTGATAATAATTTTGGCTGGAATGAAATTAGTTCGATTTCAGAATTATTAGTACCAAATCATCAAATACAAACTGAAAAAGCTGATATTTTGTTTACGCAAATTGAAGACATTCAAATTCAGAGACAAATTGATAAACTTGAAGCTACAAAAACTGCCAATAAATCCGAGATTTCTGCGAAATTAGCAACTTTGACACCTCAAAAAGAAGCCATTCAATATGACGATTTTGCCAAAATGGTCATTAGAATTGTGACGATTATCTAAGCCGAAAAAATGCCAAAAGCCAACAAACTTTTAATTCTAAAAGTCGATACTGGAATTGATATTCGAACCATAGTTTCAGGTATTGCCGAAAGCTTTACTCCCGAAGAAGTTATTGGAAAAAAAGTAACCGTTTTGGTCAATTTATCACCAAGAAATTTGCGAGGTGTCGAAAGTCAAGGTATGATTTTAATAACCAATTTGCCCAATGGAAAATTAGCGTTTTTGAAACCAGACGTTGATGGTGTTGGGAATGGGGAAATGGTTTCGTAGAGACGTTGCATTGCAACGTCTAACATTAATCAACAATAAATTATTTAAAAAAAATTAGACGTTGCATTGCAACGTCTAACATTAATCAACAATAAATTATTTACAAAAAATTAGACGCTGCATTGCAACGTCTCTAAGCCAAAAAAACAACAAAAAATATGAATTCAAAATTCCAAAACAAATATCGAATTGATTCTATCCGGTTAAAAAATTGGGATTATGGTTCAAATGGAGCCTATTTTATTACAATTTGTACCAAAAACCGAAGAAGATATTTTGGAGAAATTGCAAATAATGAAATGGTTTTAAACGAAATTGGATGTTTAGCACACAATTTTTGGGCAGAAATCCCAAAACATTTTCCGTTTATTGAATTGGGAAATTTTCAGATTATGCCAAATCACACGCACGGAATATTGATTATTAATAAAACGAATTTTGTTGATGAAACAATTATTGACGTTGATGCTGTAGAGGCGTTGCAATGCAACGTCTCTACAACCGAAACAATTGATAAAAACCAAAAAATGTCGAAAATTTCGCCAAAATCAGGAACAATTTCGGCAATAATTCGTTCTTATAAATCTGTTGTAACAAATAACGCACGATTTGTTGATGAAAATTTTGGTTGGCAAGCACGTTTTTGGGATAATATTATTCGAGATTCGCACTCATTTGATAAAATCCAAAATTATATTGAAAATAATCCAGAAAATTGGAAAGAAGATAAATTCTACAATTAAAATTATTTTAATGAACCCAAAAATCATAGCATTCGATGCAGACGACACACTTTTCGTTAACGAACCATATTTTCAAGAGGTAGAACAAAAATTTTGTTTCTTGATGCAAGATTATTTATCGCATCAAGGATTATCGCAAGAATTATTCAAAACCGAAATCGAAAATTTAGAATTATATGGTTACGGAATCAAAGGGTATATTTTATCGATGATAGAAGCAGCAATGAAAATTTCTAACAATACAATTTCGTTAGAAGTAATCGAAAAAATTATTGAATATGGAAAAGAATTACTCGAAAAACCAATCGAACTATTAGATGGTGTCGAAGAAACTTTAAAAGCTTTACAAGGCAAATACAAACTTGTAGTGGCTACCAAAGGCGATTTAAAAGACCAACAAAGCAAGTTGCACCGTTCGGGTCTTGGACATTATTTTCATCATATTGAAGTTATGTCTGACAAACAAGAAATTAATTATCATCATTTATTGAAAAGATTAGAAATCGAACCTAACGAGTTTTTAATGATTGGAAATTCACTCAAATCTGATGTTTTGCCTGTTTTGGCAATTGGCGGATTTGCAGCTCACATTCCGTTTCACACAACTTGGGAACACGAAAGAATTGATCATAAAGTCGAACACAAAAACTTATTTGAGTTTAAGAAAATTACCGAAGTTTTGTCTATTATTACAAAATAATTCCAAATATTGCTCTAGAATAATTCAACTTAAATAAACGTATATTCCTTATATGTTTAAAAAATATGAAACAAAAACTCAACATAGAAAACTGGAACCGCAAAGAGCATTTTGAATTTTTTAATCAAATGGAAGAACCTTTTTTTGGAATTACAACCAAAATTGATTGTACGATTGCTTATGAAAATGCCAAGAAATTTGGAGTTTCATTTTTTGCTTATTATTTACATAAAACATTAATTGCAGTTAATCAAACAGAAAATTTTCGATACAGAATTATTGAAAACGAAGTTTATATTTTCGATAAAATAGATGCATCGGCAACTATTATGAGAGAAGACAAAACTTTTGGATTTTCGTTTATAGACTTTCAAGAAGATTTGAAAAAATTTTCTAAGGACACCATTCAAGAAATAGAAAGAGTCCGAAAAACAACTGGCCTTTTTACAAGAGAATTTCCGTTGATAAATTTGATTCATTTTTCGACAATTCCTTGGATAAATTTCACATCGCTTTCGCACG
>JAYVBR010000356.1:0-2838 GCA_043750395.1 Bacteroidota bacterium
GGAAAATAAACAATAATTTCTTGTTTAGCAATAGATTTTATTACACCAATTTTTCCATTAAAATAACGTTTCTCAAGACTTAAATCGTTTTTGACAAACATAACTTGTGCACCAACTTTCAGTTTTAGATTGAACTCAATCGGATAAATTTTCTCAGGAAATTCTCCAATTAATTCTGCTTTATAAACAATTTCTTTGCCTTCTAAATCTTCCAAAGCTTGAGCATTCATTGTGTCGGCTTTGGCATTGTGAGTTGTTAAAGTAATGTAACCTTTATTGGATTTGAGATCGAAATCGGGTTTTACATAATCATTTAAGAAAATTAAATCCTCACGAGAAATTTGGTTGTTTCTAAGATTATTCAAAATTGCAATAAATTGGTCATCGGTTTGACGAAAAATTTTGTCTAATTCGATATAAAGCGGTGGATTTCTCATAACTACATGGGCGTTAAAAAAGAATTTTCCTGAATAATAATTTTTTAAAGTGCGCCATTCTTCGTCTCGAACAACTGGCGGCAATTGCAACAAATCGCCAATATACAAAACTTGAACGCCGCCAAAAGGCTCTGATTTTCGACGAACGGTTTGCATCATAAAATCGATTGCGTCTAACAAATCCGATCGCAACATACTAACTTCGTCAATAATCAAAAGTTCCATATTGTTGATAACAGCACGTTTCAAAGCACTCATTTTAAAATGTCTTCGCAAAGTTGCCTTGGTTTCGAACTTAGAACTTTCTGAGAATTGTGGGGCCGAATTGTCTGGAATAAATCCGCCGAAAGGCAACTGAAACATCGAGTGAATTGTTACACCGCCAGCATTCAAAGCTGCTATTCCTGTTGGTGCAACTACAACGACGCTTTTGTGGGTTGTGGCAATAATTTCTCGCAGCAAAGTCGTTTTTCCTGTTCCTGCTTTTCCTGTCAAAAAAACCGATTTCTGGGTTTGATTGATGAATCGTAAAGTAAATTGAGCTGCTTCGGAAATGGATTGCATTTTTAAGATTAGGTATTAAACATTAGATTATTTATAAAAAATTAATAAATATCTTTTCTATGACCTAATGCAATTACGTCAATAATTAATTCCTCGTCGATAATTTCATAAATAACTCTATAACTTCCGACTCTAATTCTATATCCATTTCTACCTTTTAATTTTTTATTCCCGATTGGTCTAGGATTTGTTTCTAAATCAAGAATAGAATCAAATATTGTTACAGCGATAACATCAGGAAGTTTGTCTAATTGCTTTTGAGCTTTAGTTGTTAAAACAGCTTTATAGTTGGGCATTTTTCAGTTTTCTGTTTTTTATATAATCTGCAAAAGAAATTCGTACACCATCATCCTCAGCTTTGGCTTCATCATATAATTTAACGTCTTCGGTTTCCTCAAGTTCTTCGATAATTCTTTCATATTCCCTGATTGGAATAATCGCAGATACTTTTTTACCTTTTATATCAGTTATGAATTGTGGGTGAATTGTTGTCATTTTCTAATTTTTATACAAATATAAAAATATAATTTAATATTATTTCTTTGCTCTATTTTTATACTTATCATTCAATAAATCTAATATTTCTCTCGTAATATCATATTTTTCTTCAGCGTAAAGTACAGTTGCTGGTTGACCTGTGCCATAAATATAAGAATAACCGTTTTCTTTACCATAATCTTTTATGAATTTTTTGACTGCATTTACAACTGTTTCGCGTTCCTTATCGCTTTTAACTTGCAAGTCTTCAAGCATTTGCTGTTGCATTATTTGCAATTGTTGTTCGCGTTGTTGCAATGCTTGACCATTTTTTTGTGCCCATTCTTGCCCATTTGTTTGAGCATTTTTCTGAAAATTTTCAGCATCGGCTTTAAATTTAGCTGCTTCGCCTTCTAATTTTTGTTGTGCAGCGCTAGCTTTACCTTTATATTTAGCCTCAATATCTTTGGCTTCATGATAATCTTTCATCAATTCGCTCGTGTCTACATAAGCTGTTTTTAAAACTTCGGCTTTGTCATTAGGAGCAACATTTGTTTTTGCAACTGTTTCTGTTTTGACAGTTTTATCTTTAGATTCTTCTTTTTTATTACAAGAAATTATTGAAGCTGCGATTGCTAAAACTAGAGTTAAATTTTTCATCTGATAATTTATTTGTGATACAAAAATATTAATTTAATTGATGTAAACTAGACAATCTTTATCAAAGTTAAAAACTTTTATAAAGATACTAGATATCTGAGTTGTTTTTTAGAACATAAATATGCGAAGAATATTCTGATGTTTTTCTGGCTTTCCAGTTAGATTTTAATCCAATAAAAAAAGCTTTGAAATAGTTCATTTTTCCAGTTTTATATTTTTCTGATAATAATGCAACATAAAAAGCATCGAATTTCATTGGAAGCACTTTCTCGAGTTTAATATTTTCTTTCTCAAATAATAACTTAATTGCCGTTTTCGAGAAATGCCAAAAATGAATCGGAACATCAAATGCTGCCCAAAATTCTTTATAATGTTTTGCATCAAATGATTTGAAGTTTGGAACAGCAACAATCAAAGTTCCGTTTGGCTTCAATAACCGTTTTAATTCTAAAATCTGATTTTCAAGATTAGGAACGTGTTCCAAAACGTGCCACATTGTAATTATATCAAATGATTGATTCTGTAAATCTGATGTTTCGTTGGCAAAATCAACACCTTTTTTAATAGCGATTTCTTTGGCTTTTTGACTTGGCTCTACTCCTATTGTTTGCCAACCATTTTGTTTTACGAATGCTAAAAAGTCTCCAACTCCTGCGCCTATATCAAGAATATTTCCTTTTTTTGGCGACAAACCATTAAT
>JAYVBR010000357.1:0-14687 GCA_043750395.1 Bacteroidota bacterium
AAAAAGAAAATCCGTAGTACACAGCTCGGAACTCAAAAAAAATAATTCGCATTATTATAAGGCGTTCAAAGATGGGTAGCTGCAAGTTGGGTTAAGCATTACATTTTTTGTTTTTCAAATTACTTGTTTTTTATATTCACCTTACAAAATGATATAAACTCTTACTTTAAAATTCAATTATTGGTATTGTTGGGTTCAATTCCATTTATGTTTTTATCTGTTTATTATCAAAAATTTATTGAGAAAAAATGGTGTCCAATTTGCATTTCTATTATCTGCGTTTTAATAATCGAAATTATTTTTTGTTTTACAATCAATTCTGATTTTAAATTATTGATAGTAAATCCAATAAATGTTTTGATCACTGTGTTTCTTTTTGTTTTAATTTATTTTATATGGTTCCAAAATAAAAATACTCTAATTGAAAGAAAAGATTTAAAAGAAAACCAAATAAAATCTAACCGTTTTCAAAGAAATTATAAAGTTTTCAAAAATTTGTTAATCACAAAACAAAAATATATTTTACCAGAAAATAATCTCGTTTTGGGGAACAAAAACAGCAATTTGAAGTTGGCTTTAATAACAAGTCCATTTTGCAGATATTGTAAAGTATTACACGAAATTTTATCAAAATTAACAAATGAAGATATATCATTAGAAATAATTTTCAGTTTGGATTTTGAAAAACAAAACGAAGAAACATTATTCATTTACAGAAATTTAGTTGCAATTTTTCTAGAAAAAGGCGAAGTTGCTTACAATAATGCTATGAAAAATTGGTTTAATAATTCAAATTTCAAAGAGTGGAAACAAACTTTCGAAATCAATTTTAAAAAAGATAAAATAGATTCAATATTAAAAAATCATAATGAATGGTGTAATCATAATAATCAGCATTTTACACCTGTAATTTTAATAAACGGATATGAATATCCAGAAATTTACAATAGAGAAAATTTAAAATATTTTATTAATGAATTATTGGAAGATAAAGACTTTTAATTTTGAAAACCTTCCCAAACTACCAACAAGCCGATTCCAAAGACTGCGGACCAACGTGCCTAAAAATTATTGCCAAGCATTATGGCAAAACAATCAACATTCAAGAGTTGCGCAACTTGTCAGAAACCACACGAGAAGGAAGCAATTTATTGAACATCAGCGATGCAGCCGAGAAAATTGGGTTCAGGAGCTTGGGCGTTAAACTCGACTTGAATAATATAAATAAAGTACCATTGCCGTGCATTTTGAACTGGAATAAGGAACATTACGTTGTTTTGTACAAAATAAAAAAACAAACCTACTACATTTCCGACCCAGCAATTGGTCTCATAACCTACAACCAACAAGAATTCCTTAAATTCTGGATTGGCAATAACGCCAACGAAAATTCCAAAGAAGGTATTGCTTTGCTACTCGAACCAACTCCAAAATTCTTTCAGCAAGACGCTCCCCTCTCCTTTGGAGTGGGTCGGGGGTGAGGTCTTTTGGTTTTTCTTTACTCATTAATTACATAACACCCTACAAGAGTTTTTTAATACAATTGGTCATTAGCTTATTAGCCGCCAGTTTACTCGAACTAATTTTTCCGTTCTTGACCCAAAGCATTGTCGATGTTGGCATTCAGAACCAAAACATCAATTTTATATACTTGATTTTGTTTGCGCAATTGTTTTTGTTTTTGGGCAAAACAGCACTCGAACTCATTCGAAGTTGGATATTATTGCATCTTTCGACAAGAATAAACATTTCGTTAATTTCAGACTTTTTTATCAAGTTAATGAACTTGCCCATTTCGTTTTTCGATGTGCGCATGACGGGCGACATCATGCAACGCATTAACGACCACCACCGCATAGAGCGTATTTTAACAACTTCGTCACTCAGCGTTTTGTTCTCGCTCATCAACATGTTTATTATGGGTGGCGTTTTGGCATATTATAACCTGAAAATATTTGCAGTGTTTTTTGCGGGTAGTTTCTTGTATTTTCTTTGGGTAATATTGTTCCTGAAACGACGAGAGAAATTAGACTACAAGCGGTTTGCTGAAGTTTCGCAAGAACAAAGTAAAGTTATAGAACTCATTAACGGCATGCAAGAAATAAAACTGCATAATGCCGAGAAACAAAAACGCTGGGGTTGGGAGTTTATTCAAGCCAGATTATTCAAAGTCTCAATGAAAGGTTTGGTGCTAGAACAAACCCAAAACATTGGTTCGAATTTCATCAATGAGTTAAAAAATATTATTATTATTTTCTTATCGGCCAAATTGGTTATCGATGGTTCGATTACTTTGGGCATGATGCTTGCAATAAGCAGTATTGTCGGCAGTTTGAATGGTCCAATTATTCAGCTTATTAATTTTATTCGCGAAGCACAAGATGCCAAAATATCGCTCGCAAGACTATCAGAAATTCACGAAAAAGAAGACGAAACCCAAAACACAGATTCACAAACTAACGACATTCCGCTAGATAGTGAAATTGTAATAAAAGATTTAAGTTTCAGGTACATTGGATCGGATATTCCAGTTCTTGAAAACCTCAACTTGACTATTCCAGCCAATAAAGTAACCGCAATTGTTGGCACAAGTGGCAGCGGAAAAACAACGTTAATGAAGTTGTTGCTGAAGTTTTATGAGCCTAATTCTGGAGAAATTTTATTGAATAATTCATCTTTAAAAAACATAACCCAAAAGGCTTGGCGCAACCATGTTGGTACAGTCATGCAAGAAGGTTACATTTTTAACGATACTATTGCCAATAATATTGCGGTTGGCGTAGATATTATCGATAAACAAAGACTAGTTTATGCAGCTGATGTAGCAAATATCATGGAGTTTATTCAAAGTTATCCGTTGGGTTTTAACACCAAAATTGGTATAGAAGGTGTCGGAATGAGTACGGGACAAAAACAACGTTTATTAATTGCAAGAGCAGTTTATAAAAACCCAGAAATGTTGTTTTTTGACGAAGCCACATCTGCGCTTGACGCCAATAACGAAAAGGAAATCATGCAAAAACTTGATGTTTTCTTTAAAAACAAAACCGTTGTCGTAATTGCCCACAGATTGAGCACCGTAATGAATGCCGACCAAATTGTAGTGCTAGAAAAAGGCAAAATTGTCGAAATTGGTAACCATAATGAGTTAGTGATTTTGAAAGGAAGTTATTATCAATTGGTTAGGAATCAGTTGCAGTTGGGGACTTAAGATTTTAGAATATTGATTAACGATTTTTGATTTCAGATTTAATAAATGAGATTATGCCAGAGAATACAATAATAGAATTACGAAGCGAAGAAGTTCAAGAAATACTAACTCGAGTCCCAAATTGGATGATTCGTTGGGGTACTGTATTGATTTTTGGAATTATTTTAATCTTATTTTTTGTGTCCTGGCTAATAAAATTTCCTGATGTTATTGCAACTCAAATAATTATTACAACCAATATTCCACCCGAAAAATTGGTTGCCAAAGTTTCTGGAAAAATTGAAGCTATTTTAATTATTGATAAAGCTACTGTTGGCACAAATGAACCTTTGGCAGTTATTGAAAATTCAGCAAACTACAAAGATGTTTTTAAACTTTCCGAAGCTCTATCAAAAGGAGAGTTAACGAAAAAAATAGATTTCAACGAATTTAAAAATGCTCAATTGGGTGAAATAGAAAGCACTTATGCGATTTTTCAAAAAGAAAGCATTGCCGATAATTTGAATTCAAAGTTACAACCTTTTCAGGTTAATGGTTCGGCTCAAAGTTACGAAGCTATTCAACTTCGTGAAAGATTGAATTTGCTGGAATCTCAAAAAAGCATCAATCAAAATGAAATGGCTTTGCAAAAAATAGATTTAGACAGAAACCAATCTCTGTTTCAAAAAGGAATTATTGCGGCTCAAGAACTAGAAAAACACAAAATGACTTATTTGCAAGTCGAACGTAATTATAAAAGTTTATTGAGCAATATTTCATCATTAAAATCATCGTTAATCGAGCTAAATCGCAATTCGAAAACCAATTCAATAAATGAAAACAAAGAAAGCGTAAACTTGGAACGCAATGTTATTCAAGCGTTTTATGGACTTAAAAAAGCGATTAAAGATTGGGAGTTGAATTATGTTTTGCGCACATCGATTGCTGGAAAAGTGAGTTTTTTACAAATTTGGTCAGAGAATCAATTTGTTTCTGCTGGCGAAAATGTTTTTGCAATTGTTCCAACCAATCAAAACGGATTTATTGGCAAACTAAAAGCACCAGCGCAAAATTCTGGAAAAATAAAAATAGGTCAAGATGTGAACATTCGATTAGCCAATTTTCCTGATCGTGAATTTGGAATATTAAATGGTCAAATTAAAAATATTTCATTAACACCCGACAAAGATGGTAATTTATTGATTGATGTTTCTTTGCCAAATGGTTTGAAAACATCTTATAAAAAACAAATCACGTTTCAACAAGAAATGTCAGGAACTGCTGAAATTATTACCGAAGATTTAAGATTGATAGAAAGAATTTTGTATCAGTTTAGAGATGTTTTTAGGAGATAATTTATTTTTGGACTATCCTGAACAACTACAAATAAGACTGAATTTTTAATTTCGATGATAGGAAAAATCACATAACTCGAGCAACTAATGTGATTTCTCCTAAAGTCGAAATGACAAAACTATTCAATTTTTATTTTAAAAAAAACTTTGGTGCGAGTTGACGCTGGTAATATAACTTTATACTAAATCTTCCAATTCAGCATAAAAAAACTCATTAAAGTGTTCTTAAAATTTTCAATTTAAAATAAAATTTTCTAAGAATTTGTTGCCCTAGCCGTGATGGAAGGGAAAATCCTTTTTTGTTTTTCAATTGCCACGGGTTTTAAACCCGTGGCAATTGAAAAACAAAAAAGATTTGGAATGACAGCACGATTAAGCTCCAAAAAAACTTTATTTAAAGACCAAACTCCTCAGTATCTTGCTCAATTAAAGTAGTATCTCGGACTCTTGCAACTTTAATGCAATCTACATTTATAGATAGGTTTTCTGGTCTTTTAAATTCCCCAGATGATACATTTAAGTCTTTATCGGCGTAACATTTTTTCATAAAATAACCCCAGACTGGCAATGCCGCGGCTGCTCCTTGACCATAAGTTATGCTCCTAAAACGTGCTGATCGGTCTTCGCAACCTACCCAAACGCCTGTAACTAAATTGGGAACCATTCCCATAAACCAGCCATCTGATTGGTTTTGTGTGGTTCCGGTTTTGCCTGCAATCGGGTTCGTAAATGCATAAGGATAACCTGTCATTCGGTTGTAACCGCCTCCAGTGCTTCTTAATCTGGCTCCCGAACCTTCTTCGGTTACGCCTTCCATCAATTTAATGACTGCAAATGCAATATCTTTGTTTAAAACATCTTTAGATATTGGTGCCGATTCGTCAATTATTATGCCGTTTGCGTCTTCAATTCTTGCTATGAATTTCGGTTTCATATAAACGCCTTCGTTGGCAAAGGTGCTGTATGCACCGACCATTTCTTGAACCGTAATATCAACTGCACCCAATGAAATTGAGGGTTGAACAGGTATTTCTGAAGTTATACCTAATTTTCGTGCCATTTCTATAACGGCTTCTGGTCCTGTTTTATCGATTAATTTAGCAGAAACAGTATTTATTGAATTGGCTAACGCTTTCTTTAAAGTAACTATTCCACGGTATTTGCCGTCAGAATTATGAGGTTGCCAATTGGCGGTAACATGGTGGCGGCCTCTGCGAATCATGAATGGTCCATCGATAATTGTGTCACAAGGCGACATTCCAAGTTGTTGAATTGCAGTTGCATATACAAATGGTTTGAATGTAGAACCTACTTGTCGTGTGCCTTGACCAACGTGATCGTATTGAAAATATTTGTAATCAATTCCTCCAACCCAAGCTTTAATATTGCCCGTTTGTGGTTCCATTGACATCAATCCGCATTGCAAGAAATGTTTGTAATAACGAATAGAATCTGTTGGTGTCATTATCATTTCTTTGTCGCCATCCCAAGAGAAAACTGTCATTTTGGTCTTTACAGAAAATGATTTTATTATTTCTTCGTCAGATTTTTCTTGGTCTTTCATAACGCGCCATCTTTCTGATGCTTTCATGGCTGCCATCATTATTCTATCGGTTTCGGTTTTAGAAATTTTTAGGAACGGTGCATTTGGGTTTTGTTTGGCTTCTCGAAAAAATTCTTCTTGAAGGTTTTTCATGTGAGCTTTTACTGCTTCTTCGGCATGAAGTTGCATTCGAGAATCTATGGTTGTATAAATTTTTAAACCATCGCTATAAATATCATATTCTGTTCCATCTGCTTTTTTATGTTCTTTGCACCAATTTTTCATATAATCTCGAAGAAATTCACGGAAATAAGTAGCAGTTCCGTCTAAATGACTTTCTGGATGAAAATCAAGAACGATTGGTCGTTTAGAAAGTTTATCTTTTTGGGCTTCGGTTATAACGTTGTTTCTTAATAATTGTCCGAGTACTACATTTCTGCGCACTTCAACTTTTTCAGGCCGTTTAACTGGGTTAAATAACGATGGATTAGTAAGCATTCCAACTAACATTGCACCTTCGTCGATTGATAAATCTTTTGGTTCTTTGGCGAAATAAACATTTGCTGCTGATCGAATTCCGACAGCTGTATTGACAAAATCGGCTTTGTTGAGGTACATTGCAATTATTTCTTGTTTGGTATATTGTCGTTCTAATCGAACTGCAATAATCCATTCTTTAATTTTCTGTAAAATTCTTAAAGGCAAAATTTTAGAGCCTTCGCCGTGAAATAATAATTTGGCCAATTGTTGTGTCAATGTACTTGCGCCACCGTCTTTTCCTAAGTTTACAACTGCTCTTAAAGTTCCTCGAGCATCAATTCCAGAATGTTCGTAAAAACGTTCGTCTTCGGTGGCAACCAGTGCTTGAACCAATGTTTTAGGCAAATCTTTGTATTTTATTGATGTTCGGTTTTCGTTATAGAATTTCCCAAGTACTACACCGTCGCTAGAAATAATTTCGGTTGCTAGGTTCGAATTAGGATTTTCAAGTTCTTCAAATGATGGCATTGAGCCAAAAACACCCCAAGATGCTAATAGAAAAAACAAAAAAACACTAGCTATTCCGATAATAAAAATTTTCCAAAATTTACGTTTGTAATGGTTGATGTCTTTGACTTTTATATTAGATGTTTTTTTTATTTTGGTTGCCATAATTTTATTAATTTGATTCTATTCTAAAACCAACTTCTGTAACTCCGTTTAATTCTTTTTCTCCTTTGACTTTGCCATTTTGACGAACAGCTTGCTGAATTCGAATTTTATATTTTCCTTTTTTATTGAAAATTTGATTTTCTTTAAAAAAAAGTTTGCTTTCTTTTGTATCTGTAAATCCCACGCCTAGCAAGGTTCCGTCATTATTTGCCATTGCATATTCTAATGTGTCGACTTTGGTCAATCCATCTGGATTTTCTAACGATACCAATAAAAAAATATTATTGAACGGATAATTGTCATTGTTTCTAAGGTTTAAATAAAGATTGTATGGTTTAGAAGTTTCTAATTTCGGCAAATCAAAACTCACAATACTGTCTTTGTTCCAAGCACTTCCAACTGATTTATATTCGTCAAAAATCCTTTTCTCATCGCAAGAAACTAAAATAAACGTAATAAAAATAAATAAAATGCTACTCGTTAGTTTCATTTTTCTTGTTAGGAATTATTTTGTTACTTGCTCTATTTTCTGTTGGCTTTTCTTGGTTTGAATTAACAATTTTTGGCTTATAATTTGGATTATTGGCGTTTGCCTTTTCGTTATTTTGTTTGGAATTATTGTTATTTGGTTTTTTCTTTTTTTGTTGATTCGGATTTTCAGTTTTTATAGCATTGATATTTGATCCTGATTCGGGTTTTGGACTTGAATTTGGATTTGAAGTTTTATTTGTAACGGCAATCGCTGGTTTTATTATGTTTTCGCCTTTTGGTTTATTGGCAACAATAACATTTGCACCTTCAGGTTTGCGTTTTTTATTGCGGTTATTTTTGCTAGGTTTTGGTTGATCGAAACGTGTTAAACTTTCTTGACCCATTGCATTATTGAAGTCTTTTTGAGGTTCGGCAACAATTTCTAAAGCATAATCTTCAAGCGATGAAACCTTGTTTTTTAATTTATTTTCGGCAATAATTTCTCGAACTTGTTCAATTTTCAAGACGTGCCAATTGGCAAAATTATTAGTATAAGCAAACCACATTAAACCCTTGAAAATATCTTGTTTCTGACAAATAGCATCTCCTTTTTCGGTTACTAATTTGGTTTCGAATTCAGGAAAATCTTTCAAAGCATCCATATAAGTATCTAATTCGAAATTCAAGCAGCACTTTAATTTACCGCATTGACCAGCTAATTTTTGTGGATTTAAAGAAAGTTGTTGGTACCGTGCCGCCGATGTATTAACGCTGCGAAAATCGGTCAACCAAGTCGAACAACATAATTCGCGGCCGCAAGATCCAATGCCACCCAAACGAGCTGCTTCTTGGCGAAAACCAACTTGTTTCATCTCTATTCTAGAACTGAATTCTTTAGCAAAATCTTTTATTAAAAGTCTAAAATCTACTCTATCATTGGCGGTGTAATAAAATGTAGCTTTGGAACCATCGCCTTGAAATTCGATATCAGAAATTTTCATTTCTAGTTTTTGTTCTATTGCCAACTCACGAGCACGAACTTTCATCGGTTCTTCTTTATCGCGGGCTGCAGACCAAATATCGATATCTTTTTGAGATGCTTTGCGGTAAATTTTCAGGATTTCAGGACTATCCAATTTGACCTTTTTCTTCTTCATTTGTACCCGAACCAATTCGCCTGTTAGTGTTACAATTCCAATGTCGTGACCTGGCGAAGCTTCTGTAGCAACCACATCGCCCATCGAAAGAGTTAGTTTTTCGGTATTGCGATAAAATTCTTTTCGTCCGTTTTTGAAACGTATTTCAACGCAATCAAATGGTGTTTCGCCGTTAGATAAACTCATATTTGACAACCAATCGAAAACCGTTAATTTATTGCAGCTATCGGTGCCACAAGTTCCATTATTTTTGCAACCCTTTGGTGCGCCACCATCAGATGTTGAACAACTAGTACAAGCCATGATATATTTTGGATGTTGCAAATTGCAACGTAAAATTCGTTATTATTTAATCTGTAAAGATATAAAAATTTAAGAATTGGGATTTAGGATTTGTGATTTTTTTATAATTTATCAAAAAAAATCCCATTTCAAAATAAATGAAATGGGATATTTGAGTTTTTAAATTGCGTATTTATCTAAACCAACTCGTTCTTAACCAAATATTCAGCAATTTGAATCGTATTGGTTGCTGCACCTTTTCGCAAATTATCGGCAACTATCCATAAATTTATTGAGTTGGGTTGGCTGTGATCACGGCGAATTCGACCCACGAAAACATCGTCTTTTCCTTCGGCGTATAATGGCATTGGGTACGAAAATGTATCTAAATTATCTTGAACCACAACGCCTGGCGTGTTATGCAATAATCTGCGAACTTCGCTTTCATCAAAATCGTTATCGAATTCGATATTTACGGCTTCGCTATGACCGCCAACAACCGGAATTCTGACAGCGGTTGCCGTAACTGCAATTGTTCTATCGTTAAGAATTTTTTGGGTTTCACGAACCAATTTCATTTCTTCTTTGGTGTAACCATTTTCTTCGAATGAATCGCAATGTGGTATAGCGTTTCGATGAATTTGGTACTTGTACGCCATTTCGCCTTTAATGTCAGCATATTCATTTTCAAGTTGTTGCACGCCTTTAACTCCAGTACCAGTTATGGATTGATAGGTAGAAACAATCACTCGTTTTATTTTGTATTTTTTGTGTAACGGAGCCAAAACCATTACCAATTGAATGGTCGAACAATTGGCATTTGGAATAATTTTATCATTTTTTGTCAAAATGTTTCCATTTATTTCTGGAACAACTAGTTTTTTATCAGGATCCATTCTCCAAGCCGATGAATTGTCGATAACTGTAATTCCTGCTGCCGCAAATTTTGGAGCCCATTCTAAAGAAGTTTCGCCACCAGCCGAAAACAAAGCAATATCTGCTTTCATATCGATTGCGGTTTGCATTGAGACAACTTTGTATTTGGTGCCTTTATATTCTATTTCTTTTCCGATAGATTTTTCTGAAGCAACAGGAATTAATTCTGTTACCGGAAAATTTCTCTCAGCCAATACTTTTAACATTACTTCGCCAACCATTCCGGTTGCTCCAACAACTGCTATTTTCATATAATAATTTTTTTAAAAATTATTTATTCATATTTTCCATTTCGAACAGAAATGTTTCTGAATCTACTTTTGCGTCTATTAAAGACAAAGCTTTATCAACAATATAATTGACATTACTAGCAGTAAAACCAAGTGCAATTGCAAATTTCTTTAATAAAACATCTTGTTTATCGCCCAAATGATGATCGATGTGGACCATTCGACCCAAATCATACAAACGTTCTAATCTTTGAGTATGTAAATATGGAGGATTTATTGGATATTTCAATGGGTTTTCAAGAATTTCGGCATATTCTGCATCAGAAATTTCTAATCTTGAACCCAATTTATCCAAAAACGCTTTCTCTTCTGGAGTTACAACATCATCGGCAAGTGCAACGCGAACAATTGCTGAAAAATGACCTTTATTTCTATTTTTAAATTCGCTATCGAATAAATCTGAAAATGACATATAATATTTATTTAATTTCTGATGCAAATATAATTTTTATTCCATTTTTATCTAAACAAAAATCAAACATTTTAAAATGAAATTTCTAAAAACCAATAATTATCTTAAAAAATGTAATTTTTAACGATAAAAAACAAATAAATTGTAATTTTACAAACCCATTAAGCTATCAAATAATAATTTTTATGTCAGAATTCTGGATTTATTTTCAAATTGGTTTGCGCCACGTGCTCGACATTAATGCCTATGACCATGTTTTATTTCTTATTGCAATGACCGTTCCCTATGCTTTCAAAGACTGGAAACGGGTTTTAATTTTGGTGTCAATTTTTACAATCGGACATACAATTGCTTTGATTTTATCAGTATTTGGAATAATAACTGTAAAAGTTAATTTGATTGAATTTATGATTCCGATAACCATTTTTTTTACAGCATTGTATAATTTATTTACCTCAGGAAAATCATCAAAAAACGAGTCAATTAGCCTTATTGGTTTCGTAACTTTGTTTTTTGGAATCATTCACGGGTTGGGTTTTTCTAACTATTTTAAAACAATTTTATCGGGTGCGCCACAATCTAAATTATTACCACTTGGCGAGTTTGCATTAGGCATTGAAAGTGCGCAATTAATTGTAGTCTTTATCGTTCTGATATTGTCATATATATTTCAAACTGTATTCAGGTTTTCAAAACGCGATTTTACTTTTGTAATGTCGGCATTCGTCATTGGAGTTGTTATTCCGTTAATTATTAAAAGTTCAATTTGGAATAGGTAATTAATCAAAAACAAATAATATTTTTTAAATTTGAAACATATAAGTCATATAAGAAAATATTAGTTTCATAGCTAAATTAAAATATTGTAAAATTAATTTCTCAAATAAACTTATATGACTTATATGTATAACTAAAATATTTAATTTAATGCTTTTAGAAAAAAATATTATATGTTGAATTAAAAAACTTTTAATTATTTATATGTTTAAAAATAAAATAATTGTTTTAAAAATTAAATGGAAAACAAAAAACAAAATAAATACGACAAAGCTTATCTGCGAATCGCCAAAGAATGGAGCCTTTTGTCTTATTGCAAACGCAAACAAGTGGGAGCAATAATTGTTCGAGACAGAATGATAATTTCTGACGGATACAATGGCACACCATCGGGTTTCGAGAATTGTTGCGAAGATGAAGCTGGTTTGACCAATTGGTATGTGCTTCACGCTGAGGCAAATGCTATTCTAAAAGTAGCTAGTTCAACTCAAACTTGTGACGGTGCAACATTATATATCACACTGTCGCCTTGCAAAGAATGCAGCAAATTAATTCATCAATCGGGAATAAAAAGAGTCGTCTATCAAAATGGTTATCGCGACACCGAAGGCATAGATTTTCTTATAAAAGCTGGAGTTTTGGTTGAGCAGATTGCGGAATTGAGTATTTAAAATTAACCAATTCTATTATTTGAAGATAATCATATAATTAAAAAGCTTTCAGACTTTGTGTCTTTGAGGCAAAAATTAAAGTATTAAAATTTTTGTAATCTAAAAAATGAAAATCAATTATAAATACATTCCAATTTTTATATTTTCGCTCATTGCGACAGGAATTTTTATTGGTAAATATTTGAATTTTCCAATCGATACAGCAACATTTGCAAAAAAACAAAATAAAAACAAACTCAACCGCTTAATCGATTTTATCAATAACGAATATGTCGACGATATAAATACCGATTCTATAGTCGATTTGACTTGTGATAATATTTTAGCAAAACTCGATCCGCATTCGGTTTATTTGCAACCTAAAGAACAACAGCTTGAAACAGAAACGATGAAAGGAGATTTTGTAGGCATTGGAGTAAATTTTTATATGTATAAAGATAGTGTTGCAATCATTAAACCAATTGCAAATGGACCAGCCGAAAAAGCAGGATTATTGGCCGGAGACAGAATTTTGTTTGCCAATAAATATAAATTATTCGGAAAGAAAATACCAAACGATACTTTATATTCTAAATTAAAAGGCGAAGAAGATTCAGAAGTTGAATTGACCGTTTTTAGAAAAAGTATTCGTAAAAACTTGAAGTTTAAAGTCATTCGAAAAGTGATTCCTATAAAAAGTGTCGATATTTCAGTTCTATTAAATCCGACTACTGGTTATATAAAAATCAATCGATTTGCAGAGACTACTTATGACGAATTCAAATCTGGATTGACCAAATTGCAATCGCAAGGCGCAAAATCATTGGTAATCGATGTGCGACAAAACGGCGGTGGATTTCTTGAAATAGCATCGCAAATCGCCGATGAATTCTTGAAAGATAAAGAATTAATAGTTTTTACAAAAAACAAAAAAGGCAAAATCGATAAAACATTTGCGTCAAGCGATGGCAGTTTCGAAACTGGAAAAGTATTTGTATTAATCGATGAAAACTCAGCATCGGCAAGCGAAATTCTGGCTGGAGCAATTCAAGACAACGATCGCGGAACAATTGTTGGTCGCCGTTCGTTTGGAAAAGGATTGGTTCAACGCGAAATGAATTTCGATGACGGTTCGGCTGTAAGGCTAACAATTGCTAGATATTATACGCCAAGCGGTCGTTCTATTCAAAAAACATATAATAAAGGTAAAGAAGAATATTATAAAGATTTTGAAAAACGTTTTGAAAGTGGCGAATTGTACAAAAAAGACAGCATAAAAGTCAACGATTCGTTGAAATTTAAAACCAAAAACGGCAAAATTGTTTATGGTGGCGGTGGGATTGTTCCAGATATTTTTGTGCCGTTAGACATCAATCAATCTAATGAAGAAATTCAATATATTTTTCAATCTGGAATAATCGGACATTTTGTATTTGAAGAATTAGACAAATATAGAAACGAATTTAAAGGTAAAAAAATAAATCAAATACTTGAAAAGTTAAAGAAAACTGATTTATATTTTGATAGTTTTCAAAAGTTCTTGGCTAAATCTGGGTTGAATTTGAATTTGTCAAAAAACAAAGATTTAATAAAAACCAATATTTCTGCTGAATTTGCAAGGCAACTTTTTAATGAAGAAAAATATTTTGAAATTGTTTTAAGAAACGATGTAATGATTAAAAAAATTTTAGAAAATAAGTTCTAAAAAAATATAAAACTTTAGGTTTTCAAATTAAAATCAATTTATATGAATAGCGAAAACAATAACAACTTTGAAGATGAAGATTTCGAGATGCCAAAACTCGATATTCGACAAGAAAATGAATTTAAAAAAATGAAAATGAGTTTGGAAAGTGGCGCCATTTTTCCCGATGATTTAAGTAAACAATTGCCTCCAGAAATTGAAGGTCAGTTTTTAGACAGTATTATGATTTTCGAAAAAGCTTTTCGAAACGCAAAACAAATCTCTGTTTATGACAAAATCGGTCGACCTGACTATGTTCCAGAAAATGTTCTTAATGATGAAGAAGTTAGAGTTTCATTGAAAAAAATAGAATCCATTTTACGCCAAAACGGTTTAAATTTAGATGTTTTGGCAGATTATGAAAACGAAGAGCGTTTAATTTATAAATTTATTACCGAAGAATTATTCAATTTAGAAGTTGATGATGTCAATATTCCTGGATTTAATACCAATTTTATTTATGAAGATTTTCACCAAAACCATAAATATGATTTAGAGCGAGATACTTTGGATTTCTTGAATATGTTTTTATCCAAAAAATCCAATTTTTATGATAAATATAATTCGAAAGATGTCGCAAACCATATCGAATTGAATAATTTTCGTTCATTATTCAAAAAATTTAAAATAAAATTATTCGAAATAACAAACATTGTTTTTGATGAACAAAATGCCAAAACAACTTTCAATATCGATTTTTGGGGAAAAATGGATAGCAACCAAAATAA
>JAYVBR010000358.1:0-2835 GCA_043750395.1 Bacteroidota bacterium
ATTTGAACTAGTTTTGCAAATTTTAAACAAATCGCATTACAACGTTCAGAATATGGACGATAAATTTTCGAAATCGTTGTTCAAAGATTATTTAGATAAATTAGATCCTAACAAAATCTATTTTTTTGAGAGCGATATAAAAGAATTTAAAAAATTCGAAACCAAACTCGACGATCAAATAAAAGCTAAAGATTTGTCTTTTTTTTATTTGACTTATGAAAGAATTTTGTTACGAATGAAAACTTCTTATGAAAATTATATAACCCTTTTTAAAAATCCAAATTCATTTAATGAAAATGAAATTTTTGAATTAGATGATGCAAATTATAGATTTCCTAAAAATGAAATCGAGGCGAAAAACAGGTTTAGAGGCGAAATAAAATTCAATACAATTGGTGAATTATGGAAATTATTTAATGAAGAAAATGTAAAAAAAGAAAAAGATTATAATATTAAAATCAAAGAATTTGCAGTTCAAGAACAAGCAGCAAGAGCAATAAGTCTCAAAAAATATGATGGTTCATTTGATAATATTAACAACCTTGATAGAGAATATTTTTTAGGAATTTATATCAATTCAATTATAAAACAATTTGATCCACATTCTAAATACATTTCGGTAAAAAACAAAGAAAAATTTGAAATAAATTTGACAGGCAAAAAGAAAAATTTGGGATTGATTTTTAGATACAACAATAATTTTATAGAAATAAAAGAAGTTTTAAAAAATAGTTTGGCATACAAATCTAAAAAAATTGATGTTGGCGATATTCTTTTAAAAGTTGCAGATGGAAATAATGAGCCAAAAGATGTTGTTGGAATGAAATTTCACGAAATAAACAAAATATTAGATGGAAAAATTGGAACCACAATCAAGCTTACCATCAAAAAAACAGATGGAAGCATCAATTTGGTTACATTAAAAAGAGAAGATATTGATGTGAACGATATTCTTGTTAAATCGTCTATCGTTGAACTGAAAGATACTAAATATGGAATATTAACAATTCCCTCATTTTACGAAAATTTTAATGATGATTCCGAAAGGAGCGCATCTAAAGATGTTGCTAAAGAAATCATTCAGCTTAAAAAAGAGGGAGTTCAAGGAATTGTTATAGATCTGAGAGACAATGGTGGAGGTTCATTAGAAATGGCTCTAGAAATTTCTGGAATGTTCATTGACAAACAACCAATTGTTCAACTTCAATCTGCCGATAAAACCAAGCAAACTTTATTTTCAAAACCTTCAAATATTTCTTGGGATAGTTCATTGGTTGTTCTAATTAATTTCGATTCAGCATCAGCATCAGAAGTATTTGCAGCAGCAATTCAAGATTATAACCGTGGAATAATTATTGGCAGTAAAAATTCCTATGGTAAAGGTACTGTTCAAGACAATATTGACTTAAACCAATACAATTCTAATAAAGATCAAGAGGAAGATTTAGGAATACTTAGTATTACGAAACAAAAATATTATAGGGTTAACGGAAATTCGACTCAATTAGAAGGAATTGCTAGTCAAATTGTTTTACCAAATATTTTCTCATATAATATTGATTTAGAAAAAGATGAAAATCACGTTTTGCCTTGGGATAAAATCGATGCTGTTGCTTTTACAAAACTAAATCCTGATAATAGTTTTGATAAATTTATTTCAAATAGCAAAAAAAGAGTTTCTGAAAATAGTTTTTTTAAATTAATTGATGAACAAGCCAAATTGAGAGCTGAACGCATTAAAAATAAAAAATTAAATCTTAATTTCGAAAAATTCATAGCTGATAAAACAAAACAAGAAAAAGAAAATAAAAATTTTGATGTTTTAGTGAACTATAATAATAATTTAATTTTTAAATCTACTCAATCAGAAAACGAATTGTTTAAGAAAAACGTTTATTTAAAAGAAGAAAGAGAAAAATTACATACTCAATTATCATCAGATATTTATATCGAAGAAGCGTTGAATATTCTTGTTGAAATGAAGTTAAAATAGTTTTAAAACATTTAAATCAATCTTTCAACCAGCTAGAATACATTACATAGTTTGTAGAAATTCTTTCGATTTCTCCAGCAAAATCAGATTGGTCAATATCTTTTACTTTTTTAGCAGGTACACCAGCCCAAATGCTTCCTGATTCTATAACTGTATTTTGAGTAACCACAGCACCAGCTGCAACAATCGAATTGCTTTTAACAATACAATTGTCCATTACGATTGCACCCATTCCAATCAAAACATTGTCTTCTATTTTGCAACCGTGTACAATTGCATTGTGTCCTATAGATACGTTGTCGCCAATTACAGTAGCGTGTTTTTGGTAGGTGCAGTGTATTATTGCTCCGTCTTGAATATTAACTTTATTGCCAATTGTAATATTATTTACGTCGCCACGAACTACGGCATTAAACCAAACACTGCATTGTTGACCAAAACTAACATCACCAATAATTGTTGCATTTTCAGCCACATAACAATCTTCGGGTATTTTTGGAGTTTTTCCGTTTACAGATTTTATTAACATAATATAGATAAAAAAATCCCACATTTAAAAGTGGGATTATTAATGTTTTAATTATTTGCAGGACAATTACATTTGTATTTTTCTTCTCTACAAAATAAATTGGCTCCTAATGTTATTTGATGAAAACCAGCATTGTCAAAATTTATATTTCCAGCTAAATAAGAATAAGTATAAGCAAACATAAACTGTTTGTAATTAACTCCTAAAATTGGAGTTATATATTGCAATTTTTGAACTTTTATTGATTTTCCGTCTACATATTCTGCTCCGTCTAGGCTTCTTCTGTAAGACAATCCGCCCCAAATTCTACCTT
>JAYVBR010000359.1:0-14669 GCA_043750395.1 Bacteroidota bacterium
TGCTAAAACTGCTGGAAAACAAGTGGTTTTGTTAACAAATACACTTGCTAGTCCATCTACCGAAAAGCTAATATCTGAATTTATAGCATTAAATCCAACTGCGAAACACGTTGTTTACGATGCAGTTTCATCTTCATCTGCACTTGATGCATTTGAAATGAAATATGGCGAAAGAGCTCTAGTTGATTATGATTTCTCAAAAGCCAATCTAATTGTTTCACTTGATGCAGATTTCCTTGGAGATTGGCAAGGTGGCGGTTACGATAAAGGTTATGCTAAAGGCAGAATACCTAAAAACAAATTCATGTCTAAGCATTTTCAAATGGAAGCTAATATGACATTATCTGGTGCTTCTGCTGACAAACGTATTCCGATGTCAACTTCGGTTCAAAAACAAGCATTAGTTCAATTTTATAATATTATTGTTGGCGGATCTTCTGCGGTTTCTTTAGATGAGAAAATAAAAACCGAAGTTACTAAAATTGCTCAACAATTAAAACTAGCTGGTGCCAAAGGTGTTTTAGTTTCTGGAATCGATGATAAAAACGCACAATTATTGGTTCTTGCAATCAATGCTCAATTGGCAAGCGAAGCTTTCGATTTGTCTGGAACAAGACAAATTCGTAAAGGGTCTAACGAAAAAGTTACACAACTAATTGCTGATATGAAAGCTGGAAGCGTTCATACATTAATTATGTCTGGCGTAAATCCAGTTTATTCATTACCAAATTCAAAAGATTTTGTCGATGGATTAAAAAAAGTTACACTTTCTGCATCTTTATCATTAAAAGAAGACGAAACCGCATCGATTACTACAATTGCTGCTCCAGTTCCTCATTATTTAGAATCTTGGAACGACTTAGCTTTGACGAAAGGTTCTTATGCATTGACACAACCAACTATTCGTCCGTTATTCAATACCAAACAATTGCAAGATTGTTTATTAACTTGGAACGGAAATGGAACTCCATATTACGATTATTTAAAAGCAAATTCTATAAATCATACAAATGGTTTATCATGGAATAAAGTTTTACACGATGGTTTAATTGTTCCATCAATCACTGCTTCTGATGCTGTTGGTGGTAATGCTTCTGCTGCTGCAAATGCATTATCGCAATCTAAAAAAGTTGCAAATTTCGAATTAAATCTTTACACAAAAACAGGTTTAGGAGACGGTCAACAAGCCAATAATCCTTGGTTGCAAGAATTGCCAGATCCAATTACAAGAGTTTCTTGGGATAATTATGTAACCGTTGCCGAAGCTGATGCAAAAACATTAGGTTTAACCAACGAAATTGTTGCAAATGGTGGTCTTAACGGAAGTTATGTAAACCTAGTAGTTGATGGTGTAAAATTAGACAAAGTTCCAGTAATCGTTCAACCTGGACAAGCAGTTGGAACTATTGGTTTAGCATTAGGTTACGGTAAAAAAGCAGCACTTAAAGAAGAAATGCAAGTAGGTTTAAACGCTTACACATTATATAAAAATTTCAATAATGTTCAGTCAGTAAAAATGGCTAAAGCCGATGGAGATCACGAGTTTGCTTGTGTTCAATCGCAAAAAACATTGATGGGTCGTAATGATATTGTCAAAGAAACAACTTTGCAAATATTTTCTACCAAAGCAGCTAAAGAATGGAATGAGCAACCAATGGTTTCTCTTGATCATAAAGAAATCGAAGCTACAAAAGTAGATTTATGGGAATCTTTCGACCGTTCGATTGGACATCATTTTAATTTATCTGTAGACTTGAATGCTTGTACAGGTTGTGGCGCTTGCGTTATTGCTTGTCACGCCGAAAATAATGTTCCAGTTGTCGGAAAAGCCGAAGTTAGAAGAAGTCGTGATATGCACTGGTTGCGTATTGATAGATATTATTCATCTGCGGAAACTTTCCACGAAGATGACGAAAGAAAAGACAACTTTGACGGTTTAACAGGCGATAAAGGTTCGTTAAGTGGTTTTGGCGAAATGGAATCTCCAGGAACCAATCCACAAGTTGTTTTCCAACCAGTTATGTGTCAGCATTGTAACCACGCACCTTGCGAAACAGTTTGTCCTGTTGCTGCAACATCTCACGGACGCCAAGGTCAAAACCAAATGGCATATAATCGTTGTGTTGGAACAAGATATTGCGCCAATAACTGTCCTTATAAAGTACGTCGTTTCAACTGGTTCTTGTACAATAAAAATTCAGAATTCGATTATCATATGAATGATGATATGGGACGAATGGTATTGAATCCTGATGTAAATGTTCGCTCTCGTGGTGTAATGGAGAAATGTTCTATGTGTATTCAAATGACACAAGCTACAATTCTAACTGCTAAACGTGAAGGAAGACCAGCAAAAATTGATGAATTTGCAACAGCTTGTTCAAATGCTTGTTCAACTGGAGCATTAGCTTTTGGAGACATTAACGAAAAAGAAAATAAAATTACAGCTTTAGTAAATGATGATAGAATGTATCATTTACTAGAAAGTGTTGGAACAAAACCAAACGTAATTTATCACGTTAAAGTCAGAAATACATAAGATATTGTATAATGTATATTGTAGAGATGTAACATTCATATTTGCAATATCAATATTTAAAATCATAATAAAATTAATAAATTGAGAAAATAGTATTTAGTAAGGTTTGTAAATCTAAATTCTATAATCATAAATCTAAAATCAAAATATGTCGTCTCATTACGAAGCACCCATTAGAAAACCATTAGTTATTGGTGATAAATCTTATCACGATGTAACTGTAGATGTTGCTTTCCCAGTAGAAGGAAGAGCCAACAAACAGTGGTGGATTGTATTTTCAATCGCATTAACTGCATTCCTTTGGGGAGTTGGTTGTATAATATACACCATTTCAACTGGAATTGGAACTTGGGGATTAAACAAAACAGTAGGTTGGGCTTGGGATATCACTAACTTCGTTTGGTGGGTTGGTATCGGTCACGCTGGAACATTAATTTCGGCAGTATTGCTACTTTTTCGACAAAAATGGAGAATGGCAATTAACCGTTCTGCCGAAGCAATGACTATTTTCTCGGTTATTCAGGCTGGATTATTCCCGATTATTCACATGGGACGACCTTGGTTGGCTTATTGGGTTTTGCCAATTCCTAATCAATTTGGATCACTTTGGACAAATTTTAACTCGCCTTTACTTTGGGATGTATTTGCAATATCAACTTACCTTTCAGTATCATTAGTTTTCTGGTGGACAGGTTTATTACCCGATTTTGCTATGATTCGTGACAGAGCAATAACACCATTTAACAAACATATTTATTCAATATTGAGTTTTGGTTGGTCAGGTCGTGCTAAAGATTGGCAACGTTTCGAAGAAGTTTCTCTGGTCCTTGCAGGATTAGCAACACCATTGGTACTTTCGGTGCATACAATTGTATCATTTGACTTTGCAACATCGGTAATTCCGGGTTGGCATACTACAATTTTCCCTCCTTACTTTGTTGCTGGTGCTGTTTTCTCAGGGTTTGCAATGGTAAATACTTTGCTTATTATAATGAGAAAAGTATCTAAACTTGAAGCATACATAACAATTCAACACATCGAATTAATGAATATTGTAATTATGATTACAGGCTCTATTGTTGGTGTTGCTTATATAACTGAACTTTTTGTAGCTTGGTATTCTGGAGTAGAATACGAACAATATGCATTCTTGAACAGAGCAACTGGTCCATACTGGTGGGCATATTGGGCTATGATGACTTGTAATGTTTTTTCTCCACAATTTATGTGGTTTAAAAAATTAAGAACAAGCATTATGTTTTCATTTGTAATATCAATTGTTGTAAATATTGGAATGTGGTTCGAACGGTTTGTAATTATTGTAACCTCATTACACAGAGATTATTTGCCATCTTCTTGGACAATGTTCTCGCCGACTTTTGTTGATATTGGAATTTTTATAGGAACAATCGGATTTTTCTTTGTATTATTTTTACTTTATTCTCGTTCATTCCCAGTAATTGCACAAGCTGAAGTAAAAACAATATTGAAATCTTCAGGAGAATATTTTAAGAAAAGAAGAGAAGCAAATACAGATACGCATCATGAGTAATAAAGTTATTTACGCAATTTATAATGATGATGATGTCTTGATGGATGCTGTAAAGCAAACTCGAGCAGCGCATCATCACATTGAAGAAGTTTTTTGTCCTTTTCCAGTTCACGGTTTAGACAAAGCAATGGGAATCGCACCAACAAGATTGGCAATATGTGCATTTATTTATGGAGTTTGTGGATTGTCATTCGCAACTTGGATGATGGATTATATAATGATTCAAGATTGGCCACAAGATATTGGCGGTAAACCAAGTATGAGTTACATTCAAAATATGCCAGCTTTTGTGCCAGTTATGTTTGAAATGACAGTGTTTTTTGCTGCGCATTTAATGGTTATTACTTTTTATATGAGAAGTAGATTGTGGCCATTTAAAAATGCTGAGAATCCAGATGTTAGAACAACAGATGATCATTTCTTAATGGAAGTTGCTGTTAACGGTGACGAAAATGAAATGGTAAAATTCTTCGAAAATACTGGAGCAGTTGAAGTTAAATTAATAGATAAGCACGAATAAATATGAAAAGCTTATACAAAATAGCACTATTGACGGTTGTAACCGTATCGGTTATTTCTTGTCGAGATAAATCAAAACCTAATTATGAGTATATGCCAAATATGTACGAAGCAGTTAGTTATGAAACTTATCAAGAAGCCAAAGTTTTTAAAGGTGGAGTAGAAAGTCAACTTCCAGCTAAAAACACCTTAAAAAGAGGTTTTGAAATATATGATTATGAAAATAATACTGCCGGATATGATGGTGCGAAATTAAATTCAAAATCTCCATTAGATTCAATAGCAATAAACAAGGATCCTGAACACACTAAAGAAATGTTTGAAATTTATTGTGGTATTTGTCACGGTAATAAAGGCGATGGTAAAGGTTGGTTGGTAAATCAAGGCAAAATTCTGGGCGTTCCACATTATAAAGACAGAGAAATTTCAACCGGAAGTGTTTACCATGTTTTGAAATATGGTATCAATACAATGGGTAATTACCAAAATCAAATGAATCAACACGATCGTTGGTTAGTTTCTGAATATGTTATGAAATTAAGAGCCGAAGCGTTAAAATAATTGTAGAATAAACCGATAGTTAAAAGATATGTACACATTATCAAGTAAAATAAAAACACTTTCTATAATTCTAATGCTTTTAGGAGTACTTGGAATTGGTTATGGTTTTTGGTCTGTTCCAAAAGATATAGAAGCTGTAGAAAAAATTCTGAAAGCAGATGCGCACGGTCACGAAGGCGCTCATTTAGAAGCTGCTCACGCTGATGGAAATAAAAAAATGTCAGCTTCAGAATTGAAAGCTACTCATGAAGAGCACGTGGAACACGTATTTCACCAAATGCAAAATAAACCTTGGGCAGCTTTTTACATTGCCTGTATTTTTTTAATGTTAATTTCACTTGGAGTTCTTGCTTTTTATGCCATTCAACAAGTTGCACAAGCAGGTTGGTCTCCGGTTTTGTTTAGAGTAATGCAAGGAATAACTGCTTATTTACCAGTAGGATCTGTAATATTTTTTATTTTTCTTGTTTTAACAGGATTACATATTTTGCCTGGAAATCACATTTTTCTTTGGCTTAATGAAGGAATTGTTGAAGTAGGTTCTAAAAACTATGATAAAATAATTGCAGCTAAAGCTGGATATTTAAATTTTCCTTTTTGGATAATTAGAGCTGCTATTTTTTTAGTAGGTTGGAACTTATACAGATATTTTTCTAGAAAAAATTGTTTGTCTCAAGATGAATCAAATGATAATAGTTTCTACAAAAAGAATTTTAATATTTCTGCAATGTTTTTGGTTTTCTTTATAGTGACTGAATCAATTATGTCTTGGGATTGGATAATGTCAATTGACCCTCACTGGTCAAGTACATTATTTGGTTGGTACGTTTTCGCAAGTTTCTTTGTCTCTGGAATAACCACTATTTGTATGGTTACTTTATATTTAAAATCACAAGGATATTTACCAGAAGTTAATACAAGTCACATTCACGATTTGGCTAAATTTATGTTTGGTATAAGTGTTTTCTGGACTTATTTATGGTTTTCTCAATTTATGTTGATTTGGTATTCTAACATTCCAGAAGAAGTAACTTATTTCATAACAAGAATAAACGATTTCAATTTGCCGTTTTTCGGAGCCGTAGTTATGAATTTTGTTTTTCCAATATTGATACTTATCAATACCGATTTCAAACGATTTACTTGGATATTAGTTATGGCAGGAACGGTAATTTTGTTAGGACATTATATTGACTTTTTCAATATGATTATGCCTTCAACTGTAGGAACGCAATGGCATATTGGAGCATCTGAACTAGGTTCATTATCGTTTTTTATTGGTTTGTTTTTGTTAGTTGTTTTTACAGCTTTAACTAAATCTCCATTATTACCAAAACGAAATCCTTTCATCGAAGAAAGTAAACATTTTCATTATTAATATTTTAAATAGATAAACAGATGACAAGTTTGTTGATAATTATAGTTTTAGCATTATTAGCCATTGCAATTTGGCAGTTAACTAAAATATTTGATTTAACCCAAGTTGGTAAAGCCAAAAACGTTGATGATACACAAGTCGCCAACGATAAAGACAATAATATTCAAGGATATATTATGTTTGCTTTTTTGGCTTTCATTTATATCTTTACAATTTATGGTTTGCTAAAATGGGGACCATTAACTTTAGGAACTCCAGCATCAGAACACGGTTCGGTAATTGATAATTTATTTAATGTTTCATTAATTCTAATTTTCTTTGTACAGACAGTAACTCAGTTTTTATTATATTTTTTCTCTTTTAAATATAGAGGTAGAAAAGACCAAAAGGCATTATATTTTGCTGATAGCAACAAGCTTGAAATAGTTTGGAGCACAATTCCTGCAGTTGTTTTAGCTGCATTAATAGGATATGGTTTATTTGCTTGGACAGATATTATGTTTGTTGATGAAAAAACCGAAGATGTTATGATTATTGAACTTTATGGACAACAATTCAACTGGAAAGCAAGACTTTCTGGTCAAGATAATGTTCTTGGAAAGGCAAATGTTCGTTATATAGAAGGAATTAATTCAACTGGTGCAGATCCATCCGATAAATATGCTCAAGACGATATTGTTGTAACAGAATTACATATTCCTAAAGGACAAAAAATATTATTCAAAATGCGTTCTCAAGATGTTTTGCACTCAGCTTATATGCCACATTTTAGAGCGCAAATGAATTGTGTTCCAGGAATGGTTACTCAATTTGCGTACAAGCCAATTTTCACAACCGATGAAATGCGTGAAGATGAAAAAATTGTTGCTAAAGTTTCAAATATTAATAAAATACGTAACGAAAAAAGTAAATTGCTTGTTGCTGATGGTAAAACTGCATTAGACCCATACGAATTCGACTATTTATTATTATGCAACAAAGTATGTGGTGCATCACATTATAACATGCAAATGAAGATAATTGTTGATACGCCAGCAGATTTTAAGAAATGGGCTAAAGAGCAACCCAAATTTGGCAATCAAATCTCTCAAGAAAAGAAAGAAAAAGATTCTACTGATGTTGCTAAATCTTTAACGGTTGTTGAACAAAAACTTGCTTTAAATTAATTTATTTTTGTAAAATATATAAATAAAAACATTATGTCAGATATTAGTCACGCTCACACAGACGCTCACGATGTTGACCATGGGCACGAACACCACCACAAAGACACTTTTATTACTAAATATATTTTTAGTATAGATCACAAAATGATTGCCAAACAATATCTTTTAACAGGATTGATAATGGGAATTATAGGTATATTATTGTCTATGTTGTTTAGATTGCAATTAGCATATCCTGAACAACCATTCAAGATATTTAGTTTTTTATTAGGAGATAAATTTGCTCCAGATGGTGTTATGCGAAATGATATTTATCTCGCACTTGTTACCATTCACGGAACAATAATGGTATTCTTTGTTTTAACCGCAGGTTTAAGTGGAACATTCAGCAACTTATTAATTCCGCTGCAAATAGGTGCAAGAGATATGGCTTCAGGTTTCTTGAATATGATTTCGTATTGGTTGTTTTTCTTATCTTCAGTAATAATGATTTCTTCATTATTTGTAGAATCAGGTCCAGCATCAGCGGGTTGGACAATTTATCCGCCCTTATCAGCATTACCACAAGCAATTCCGGGCTCTGGAATGGGCATGACATTGTGGTTGGTTTCTATGGCAATATTTATCGCCGCATCATTAATGGGATCATTAAATTATGTTGTTACTGTAATAAATTTACGTACTAAAGGTATGTCAATGACAAGATTGCCTTTAACAATTTGGGCGTTTTTTGTAACGGCAATTATTGGAGTTATTTCTTTTCCAGTATTGTTTTCTGCAGCTTTATTGTTGATATTTGATAGAAGTTTCGGAACATCATTCTTTTTGTCTGATATTTATATAGCAGGTGAAGTTTTGCATTATCAAGGTGGATCACCAGTATTATTTGAACATTTATTTTGGTTCTTGGGTCACCCTGAAGTTTATATTGTATTGTTACCAGCTTTAGGAATTACCTCAGAAATTATTGCAACCAATTCTCGTAAACCTATTTTTGGTTACCGCGCTATGATTGCATCAATTCTTGCAATTGCATTTTTATCAACAATTGTATGGGGTCATCATATGTTTTTATCAGGAATGAATCCATTTTTGGGTTCGGTATTTACCTTTACAACTTTATTGATTGCGATACCGTCTGCAGTTAAAGCTTTTAATTATATTACGACACTATGGAAAGGTAATTTGCAATTGAATCCCGCAATGTTATTTTCTATAGGATTAGTTTCAACATTTATCACTGGTGGATTAACTGGTATTATTCTTGGAGATTCAACTCTTGATATTAATGTGCACGATACCTATTTTGTAATCGCTCACTTTCACTTAGTAATGGGTATTTCTGCGCTTTATGGTTTATTTGCTGGTGTTTATCACTGGTATCCAAAATTGTATGGCAGAATGATGAATAAAAATTTAGGCTATATTCACTTTTGGGTAACAGCTGTATGTGCTTATGGAGTTTTCTTTCCAATGCATTTTATAGGAATGGCTGGTTTACCAAGACGATATTATACAAATACTAACTTTCCATTATTTGATGATTTACAAAACGTAAACGTCATTATTACAGCATTTGCTATTTTTGGTGGAGTATTTCAATTGGTTTTTATTTATAACTTCTTTGCAAGTATGTTTTATGGTAAAAAAGCCGAAATGAATCCTTGGAGATCAAACACTTTAGAATGGACTGCTCCAGTTGAACACATACACGGAAACTGGCCTGGAGAAATTCCTGAAGTTCACAGATGGCCTTATGACTACAGCAAACCTGGTCACGCCGAAGATTTTGTCCCTCAGAATGTTCCAATGATGTCTGGAGAAGAAGAATTACATCACTAATTGATAAAATAAATTCATATTGAAATCTGATAAGTTATTGCTTATCAGATTTCTTGTTTAAATGAATATTCTATTTAACTTTGTTTTAATTTATAAGTATTTTTTTCCCGAGCACAGTCGAAGGATATTATTAACAAACCTGAAACTTTAAACCTCAAAACCCGCAACTTTTAATAATGAATGAAAACCTAAATCCAACCAACGAAAATTTTAATCCCGAAGAGCTCGATCTCGAAAAAAAATTACGTCCACTTTCATTCGATGATTTTACAGGTCAAGAACAAGTTTTAGATAACTTAAAAGTTTTTGTTGAAGCAGCTAATCAACGTGGCGAAGCACTAGATCATACACTTTTTCACGGTCCACCAGGTTTAGGAAAAACAACTTTAGCTAATATTTTAGCCAATGAACTTGGAGTAGGAATCAAAATAACTTCAGGACCAGTTTTAGACAAACCTGGAGATTTAGCTGGTTTATTGACGGGTTTAGACGAACGTGATGTTTTATTTATTGATGAAATTCACCGTTTAAGTCCAATCGTAGAAGAGTATTTATATTCTGCTATGGAAGATTTTAAAATAGACATAATGATTGAATCTGGTCCAAATGCTAGATCTGTTCAAATTAATTTAAGCCCATTTACATTAGTCGGTGCAACCACTCGTTCAGGATTATTGACTGCACCGATGCGAGCAAGATTCGGAATTCAAAGTCGCTTGCAATATTATGATACTGAATTGCTAACTACAATTGTCCAACGCAGTTCAATGATTTTAAAAATGCCAATTACTATGGAAGCTGCAATTGAAATTGCTGGTAGAAGCAGAGGCACACCAAGAATAGCCAATGCACTTTTGCGTCGTGTTCGAGATTTTGCTCAAATAAAAGGAAATGGAAGCATCGACATCGAAATTGCACAATTTTCATTAAAAGCATTACATGTTGACGCTTTTGGTCTCGACGAAATGGATAATAAAATATTAAATACAATTATCGATAAATTTAAAGGTGGTCCAGTTGGTTTATCAACATTAGCAACTGCAGTTTCCGAAAGTAGCGAAACAATCGAAGAGGTCTATGAACCTTTTTTAATTCAACAAGGCTTCTTGATGAGAACGCCTCGCGGTCGAGAAGTTACCGAGAAAGCTTATAAACATTTAGGTAAAATAAAGACTAATATTCAGACTGGATTATTTTAAATCATTAAAATTTGCATATTAATATTCTTAAAACTACATAAGATAAAAGCAAAAAAACCTTTAAAATTTTTAAAGGTTTTTATTTTAATTTAATATCTAAATTTTATTTTTTTAAACCTAGTTTTCCTTCATTCAATACATATATTTCTTTCGAATTATTTTCGTATTTTCTATAATTTCCATCAACTGTTTTCTCTACTAAATAATATTCATTTCCGATTGTCATAAAATTTAGCTCTAAACCTTTGTCAGTTTTTATTTTATTTTTTTCATAACCAGTCGTATTAAATGTTAACTCTTTTTTTTCGTTATAAACCAAAAGTTTCGGTCTTGAATATCGATCTAAATTTGCAATGTTTCCTAAATCCTCATCGCAATATCTTCCAACTTTTATAAATCCTTTTTGTTCTTTATCATTTATTATAACCGATCCATTTATATTAATATAATAAGCAGAATCAGAAGTTAAATTCTCAATATTACTATCAAATTTTTTCTCGTTTACCAAAGCTAAATCTTTTAGAATATTGCCAGTAGTCATTGGCCAAACACTAAAAAAGCCTGAATCTTCTTTGGCTTTTAAGAAATTTTCATTTGCTAATTCTAAATTCCCTTTCAATAAATCTGTCCACATTAAATTCAAATAAATTACTTTATTAAAATCTTTTGGTTTCATTTTTTTGTATTCTTTTCCAATAAAAGACATGTAATAGGTTTTAAGTTCATTTAAATAACTTTCTGACAACCTATTACTTTCAATATTTGCAATAAATTCATTAGTTTTTTTATTGTATTCTTCCAATTCTGGAAAATCTTTAGTTTTATCAAAAAAACCATAATTAAAATCAACCTCAGTAAAGTTATTAATTAAAGAGTTTCTGATTGCGAAATTTCTACCAATATTTTTCAAATCATTAATAATCGAAAGTGTTGGATCATTTTTGGTTGGTATATTTCCAAAAGATTTTGTCAAAACACCACTTTGATAAATAATTTCATTATTTTTTCCTAAAATCAAATATTTAATATTGGACTCTAAAAAGGCTTGACCATTTTCAGTACCATATTTAAAGGCTCCAGAACCCATAATTATTTTAATATCAGCGTTTTCTTTAACCAATAAAATATCGGTTTGAACCTCTTTATCTGGAACCTTAAATTCGTAAGTTTGGGTTTTATCATTTTTGTATAACTGATTCCATTTCTCATCGCCTTGAACTATTAAATCATAAGTTTTTATAGTTTTAAAAAATTCCGATTTAGAAACAGCAATTTTCAGCGTTTTCTTTTCTGTATCAGCTTTCTGCGAATAAGAAAAAGTTGACAAACTAATTAACACAATAATTATAATTTTTTTCATTTTCATTTTTTTAGTAAAAGTAGTTATTATGTGTTAAAAAAATCTAACAAAACTTTATCATTTGTCAATATAAATTTCAATGATTTAATCTTTAAACTTTTAAACTTATTATTACCTTTGTAATCTAAAATCAGTTTAAATAAAGATAACTGAAATCAGATTAAAAAATGAAACTAGACAGAAAAGAAATCCTTAAAGCACTCGAGTCAATAACAATAGCAGGCGAAGGAAAAAATATGGTCGAAAGCGGAGCAATAACTAACGTTATCACTTTTGGCGACGAAGTTGTTGTTGATTTAACACTTTCGACACCAGCAATGCACATCAAGAAACGTGCAGAAGACGATATTAGAAAACTAATTCTCGAAACTTTTTCGGACAATGTCAAAGTAAAAGTCAACATAAAAATCGAAGCCAAAGAAAACCCTAACGAGATTAAAGGAAAAGCAATTCCAGACATAAAAAATATTATCGCCGTAGCATCAGGAAAAGGAGGCGTTGGTAAGTCAACAGTAACAGCCAATCTTGCCGTTTCATTAGCTAAAATGGGTTTTTCAGTCGGAATTCTCGATGCAGATATTTATGGACCGTCAATGCCAATAATGTTCGATGTAGAAACCGAAAAACCATTATCGATAACCGTAGGCGGAAAATCCAAAATGAAACCCGTCGAAAATTACGGAATTAAAATGTTGTCAATTGGTTTTTTCACAGCGCCAAGCCAAGCCGTTATTTGGCGTGGACCAATGGCAAGCAAAGCCTTAAATCAAATGATTTTCGATGCCGATTGGGGCGAACTCGATTTTATGCTAATCGATTTGCCACCAGGAACGGGAGATATTCATCTTTCAATTATGCAATCACTTCCAATTACTGGTGCAGTTATAGTAAGTACGCCTCAAAATGTAGCGTTAGCCGATGCCAAAAAAGGAGTTTCAATGTTTCTTTCAGAAGCCATAAACGTTCCAGTTCTCGGAATTATCGAAAATATGGCCTATTTCACCCCAGAAGAACTACCTAACAATAAATATTACATTTTCGGAAAAGAAGGAGCCAAAAATCTAGCAATCGACTTACAAGTTCCGTTTTTAGGCGAAGTTCCAATCGTGCAATCTATACGCGAAGCAGGCGATTATGGTCGCCCAGCTGCATTGCAAACAGGCTCAATAATCGAAACAATTTACGAAGAAATAACCCGAAATATTGTTCAAGAAACCGTAAACAGAAACCAAAACTTAGCACCAACCGAAGCCATCAAGATTACCACAATGGCAGGTTGTTCGGCTGTAAAAAAATAATTCCGCTTTTCTCCCTCTCTTTCGGAGAGGGTTGGGGTGAGGAAAATAAATAAATATGAATACACAAGAACTTACAATAGAAATCGAAAAAGCGCTCGAAGAAATTCGGCCTTTTTTAAATTCCGATGGTGGCGACATCACACTCATCTCGATCGACGACGACAAACACGTCAAAGTTCGACTCGAAGGAGCTTGCACAAGTTGTTCGGTCAACCAAATGACATTGCGCGCCGGCGTAGAAACCACCATAAAAAAGTTTGCACCGCAAATCGAAACCGTAGTCAATATTTCATAATTTTTAAATTGTACAAGTTCGAACTATAATTTGGGCGTGACCTCGTTCCGAAAAACGAGGTCGGGCTTTCCGTTACAATCTTTTATTAATTGCCACGGTTTTCAACCTTAGGCAATTAATAAAAGGATTTTCACTGCAATCCCTCACGCAGCCTATTTTTACAATAAAAATTTTAGAATTAAAAAAACAAATTTTCTAATTCTCTAAACTCAAAATTAAAAATGATTAAAACAGACATATTAATAATCGGAGCCGGACCAACGGGACTTTTTGCAGTTTTCGAAGCAGGATTATTAAAATTAAAATGCCATATTATTGATGCTTTGCCGCAACCAGGCGGACAATTATCCGAACTTTATCCTAAAAAACCAATCTATGACATTCCAGGATTTCCTGAAGTTTTGGCGGGCGATTTAGTCGATAATTTAATGGAACAATGCAAGCAATTTCAACCCGGATTTACACTCGGTGAAACTGCCGAAATAATCCAAAAACTCGATGATGGAACTTTTATAGTTACTACAAATAAAGGAACGCAACATCACGCCAGCGCAGTAGCAATTGCTGGCGGATTAGGAAGTTTTGAACCCCGAAAACCATTAATCGAAGACATAGAGTTTTATGAAAACAAAGGCGTAGAATATTTCGTAAAAGATCCAGAACATTTTCGAAACAAAAATATTGTTATCGCTGGTGGCGGAGATTCTGCTCTCGATTGGTCAATATTTTTATCAGATGTTGCAAAATCAGTTACTTTAATTCACCGCCGAAATGAGTTTCGTGGCGCATTAGATTCTGTCGAAAAAGTCCAAGAACTAAAACATTCTGGCAAAATAAAATTAATTACACCAGCCGAAGTTATCGGACTCAATGGAGCCGAACATTTAGAATCAATCGATATCGAAGAAAATAGCGCTCACCGAAAAATAGAAACAGATTTTTTTATTCCGCTTTTTGGAC
>JAYVBR010000360.1:0-6615 GCA_043750395.1 Bacteroidota bacterium
AAAAACGATGCAACCAAAATGCTTTTTGGTAACGACGGTGGAGTTTATTACTCAAATGATGGCGGAGTAACAGTTACTTCAAGAAATGCAGGGTTTAATGTTACTCAATTTTATAGTCTTGGTGTGGCACCAACAACTAATGGAATGTCTGGCGATAATTTTGTAGCTGGTGCACAAGACAATGGTTCACAAATGTTTTTAAATGCTCCTTCTGGACTAAGTTCATCAGAAGAAGTTCAAGGCGGTGATGGTGCGTTTAGTATGATGGATCAAGACGGTGTTGATAGATATAGAGTTACTAATTATGTTTACAACAACACAATTAGATTATATAATTATACAACAAATGCATTAAGAAGTATCAATACAGAAACTGGAACAACCGGCGACAATGGAGCTTTCATTTCTCCAATGGCTTTAGATTCAAGATTAGATATTTTATATTCTGATTATACTAAAACTACCAATAATAGAGTAAGAAGATATAAAAATTTAAAAATAGGTGGAATTCAAAAAGCACCGTTGTCAAACGCGTTGTTAAATTCGGCTGCAACAGCATTAATGGTTTCACCATTTCCAGCTACTGCTGCATCAACTTCAACTCTTTTAATTGGAACTAGAGGTGGCAGATTATTGAAAGTTATAAATGCTGACAAAGGAACGACATTAGCAACCGACCCATTAATTGTATGGTCGAATTTAACTGGTGCAGGTTTCGCAGGAAGTGTGTCTGATGTAGAATATGGAGCAACCGAAAATGACATTTTTGTAACGTTTCATAACTATAATGTTGTAAGTGTATTTTATTCCGCAGATGGCGGTGCAACATGGCAAAATAAAGAAGGTAACCTTCCGGACATGCCAGTAAAATGTATATTACAAAACCCTTTATTACCAAACGAAGTAATTATTGGTACAGATTTAGGGGTTTGGGGAACGTCCAATTTTAATGATGCTGCTCCAGTTTGGACAAGATCTGACAATGGTATGCAAAATGTTAGAGTAACCGATATGGATTTAAGAAACGACAATGTAGTTTTCGCAGCAACCTATGGTCGTGGCGTATTTTCGGGTGCTTTTAGTAATCCTCTATCGAATGCAGCTTTCACAAAAGAAAACAAAAATGTTAGTATGTCACCAAATCCAGCAACCAATCAGTTTAATTTAAACGTTAAAGATTATGTTGGAAAAGTAAACATTCAAATTGTTGATGTTAATGGAAAATTAGTTAAAACAATTGCTGATGACAATTTTAATAATCAAAAATCAATTGATGTAAATGGTTTATCAAATGGAATTTATGTTGTTAAAGTTACAGGAAACAACTTGAATTTTACTGATAAATTGATTGTCAATTAATTAAAATTTTTTTTTAAAACCCCGATAACAAATTAAGTTATCGGGGTTTTTGCATTTATTTTAAAAAAATTACTTTTGTTTACCAAAGACATTTAATGACAATTACCGATACCCACACCCATTTATACGCATCTGAATTCGATTTGGACAGAACAGAAACTATAAATAGAGCAATCCAAAACGGTGTAACTCGATTTTTTATTCCAGCAATCGATTCAAGTTGTGTCCAAAATATGTACGATTTAGAAAATCAATTTCCAGAAAATGTTTTCTTGATGATGGGTTTGCATCCTTGTTATGTAAAAGATAATTATCTTGAAGAACTAAAAATTGTTGAAAACGAATTGGCAAAAAGAAAGTTTTATGCCATTGGCGAAATCGGTATCGACCTTTATTGGGATAAAACAACTTTAGAAATTCAAAAAAAAGCATTCAAACACCAGATTCAATTAGCCAAAAAATATAAATTACCAATAAATATTCATTGTCGCGAAGCATTCGAAGAGATATTTGAAGTATTAGAAGCAGAAAAATCTGAAGATTTATTTGGGATTTTTCACTGTTTTTCAGGAACCTATGAACAAGCATTGCAAGCCATTTCATTGAATATGAAACTTGGTATTGGAGGGGTTGTAACTTTTAAAAACGGAAAAATAGACCAATTTTTAAATAAAATCGATATAAAACATATTGTTTTAGAAACCGATTCTCCTTATTTGGCTCCAAATCCTTTTAGGGGCAAACGAAATGAAAGCAGTTATTTAATTAATGTTGTAAATAAATTAGCTGAGATTTATGAAATATCAATTGAACAAATTGCTGAAATTACGACCCTAAATTCAAAAGCAATTTTTGGGATTTAACATCAAATTATTATAAAACAAGCTAAAATTTTGTTCATTTGTACAGTTAAAAAATAAATTATGCAAAAATTCGATGCCATTCGCCCGTTTTATGATGCCGAAGTTAATGAAGCTATAAAGTTTTCGGTCAATCACCCGATGATGAAGGCGATTATGAATTTTACATTTCCAAAATTAGACGACGATATATGGAAAGAACAATTAAGAAGAACTTTTTCTATTCGTGATTTTCAATGTAATTTTATTTATCAAGCTTTACAAAAAGTGCTCGAAAAAACATCAGATGGATTGTCAACTTCTGGTTTCGAAAAATTAGAAAAAAATACTTCTTATATGTTTATTTCTAATCACCGAGACATTATTTTGGATACTTCTTTACTCAACGCCTGTTTATTTGAACACGGGTTGGTAATGACAGCATCAGCTATCGGAGATAATTTGGTCAAAAGAGATTTTATGAATACTCTAGCAAAACTAAATCGAAATTTTCTAGTTCAAAGAGGTTTAACCCCAAGAGATATGCTTCAAAGTTCTAAATTAATGTCAGAATACATTGGTCAATTATTACTACGAGAGAATCGTTCTGTTTGGATTGCTCAGCGTGAAGGAAGAACCAAAGATGGAAACGATTTAACAAATCCAGGAATTTTGAAAATGTTAGCAATGGGCAATGACCAATTAAAATTGCCTGAATATTTCAAGAAACTTAAAATTGTTCCAGTTTCAATTTCGTATGAATATGACCCAACAGATGCTTTAAAAATGCCACAACTTTTAGCTGAAGCAAATGATGAGGCATACATAAAAAGTAAAAACGAAGATTTTATGACTTTAATGTCTGGAATGATGGGTCAAAAAAAGCACATACATATTCACGTTGGTGACATTTTAGATTCAGAAATTGATGTGATTGAAATTGAATATGACAATACAAATAAACAAATTCAAGCATTATCTCAAGTTATTGACAAACAAATTCATAAAAATTACAAACTTTGGCCTACTAATTATATTGCTTTTGATATTTTAAAAAAAACAAATAAATATATTAAATTTTATACCGAAAGCGAAAAATCATTATTTGAGAGAAGACTCGAAATGAAAATTGATGCCGAAAATCCAATTGAATTAGAAGGTTTTCTAAATATGTACGCCAATCCTGTTATTAATAGTATGAATTTGAATTAAAAATATTTTTTTAATTCAACAAATTTTTATTCACTTTACTTAAAACTCACAACAATTTCTTACTTTCGCAAATTGAATTAAGAAAACACAAAATGAGCACAAAATTCACAGAATACAAAGGACTTGATCTACCAACCGTAGCATCAGAAGTTCTTGATTTTTGGAAAAAAGAAAACATATTCGAACAATCGGTAACCTCACGCGAAGGCAATACACCGTTTGTTTTTTTCGAAGGTCCGCCATCGGCCAACGGATTACCAGGAATTCATCACGTTATGTCACGTGCCATTAAAGATATTTTTTGCCGTTATAAAACCCAAAAAGGTTTTCAAGTAAAACGAAAAGCGGGTTGGGACACGCACGGATTGCCAGTAGAATTGGGAACTGAAAAAGAACTCGGCATTACCAAAGAAGACATAGGAACTAAAATTTCCATAGAAGAATACAACGAAGCTTGCAAAAAAACAGTTATGCGTTACACTGATGTGTGGAACGATTTGACCGAAAAAATGGGTTATTGGGTTGATATGCAAGATCCGTATGTAACCTACAAACCCAAATATATGGAATCGGTTTGGTGGCTTTTAAAACAAATCTATAATAAAGATTTGATGTACAAAGGCTACACCATTCAGCCGTATTCTCCAAAAGCAGGAACAGGATTAAGTTCGCACGAAGTAAACCAACCAGGTTCATATCGTGATGTAACCGACACGACTGTTGTGGCACAATTCAAAGCCCATTCCCAGCCCTTCCCAAAGGGAAGGGAGTTGGAAAACACGGTTTTAAAAGCATTTGGTTTCAACGATTCGGCTCCCTTCCCTTTGGGAAGGGCTGGGGATGGGCTTTATTTTCTTGCTTGGACAACAACACCTTGGACTTTGCCAAGTAATACAGCATTGACAGTTGGTCCAAAAATAGATTATGTTTTGGTCGAATCTTTCAATCAATATACTTTTCGACCAACCAAAGTAATTTTGGCTAAAAACCTAGTTGGAAAGCAATTTGGAAAAGGATTTTTTGCATCAACTGAACCTCACGATTTTGAAAATTTCAAAGAAGGTGACAAAAATATTCCATATCAAATTCTAGCCGAATGCAAAGGTGTTGATTTAGTCGGAATTCGATATGAACAATTAATGAAATTGGCTTTGCCTTACGAAAATGCCGAAAATGCTTTTCGTGTAATTTCAGGAGATTTTGTAACCACCGAAGACGGAACTGGAATTGTGCACACAGCCCCAACTTTTGGAGCCGATGATGCCATTGTTGCTAAACAAGCAACTCCAGAAATTCCGCCAATGTTAGTGTTAGACGAAAATGGAAATCCTGTTCCATTAGTCGATTTGCAAGGAAAATTCATCCAAGGATTAGGCGAACTATCTGGAAAATATGTCAAAAACGAATATTTCGATGATGATAAAATGCCAGAACGCTCTGCAGATGTCGATATCGCTATTCTTTTAAAAGAAGAAAACAAAGCTTTTAAAGTCGAAAAATATGTGCACAGTTATCCACATTGCTGGCGTACTGACAAGCCTATTTTATATTATCCTTTAGATTCTTGGTTTATTAAAATCACCGAAGTTCGAGACAGAATGTTCGAACTTAACGAAACCATCAACTGGAAACCCAAAGCCACTGGCGAAGGTCGTTTCGGAAATTGGTTGAAAAATGCCAACGATTGGAACCTTTCTCGATCAAGATATTGGGGAATTCCGTTGCCAATCTGGAGAACCGAAGACGGCTCAGAAGAAATTTTAATTGGTTCGGTAGAAGAATTGTACAACGAAATCGAAAAATCGGTTTCAGCGGGTTTTCAAACCACAAATCCTTTTTCGGGTTTCGAAATCGGAAATATGTCCGAAGAAAATTATGATTTAATCGATTTGCATAAAAATGTAGTTGACCAAATTACATTAGTTTCTGCATCAGGAAAATCTATGAAACGCGAAGCAGATTTAATTGACGTTTGGTTTGATTCAGGCGCTATGCCTTATGCACAATGGCATTATCCGTTTGAGAATATAGAAAAGATAGATCAAAACACTGACTTTCCAGGCGATTTTATTGCCGAAGGTGTCGATCAAACTCGTGGTTGGTTTTATACGTTGCACGCCATTTCTACATTAGTGTTTGATAAAATATCATATAAAAATGTTGTTTCTAATGGTTTGGTTTTAGATAAAAATGGTCAAAAAATGTCCAAACGACTGGGAAATGCTGCAGATCCTTTTCTAACATTGGCCGAATATGGTCCTGATGCCACACGATGGTACATGATTTTGAACGCCAATCCTTGGGATAATCTCAAATTCGATTTAGAGGGAATTGCTGAGGTTCGACGCAAGTTTTTCGGAACATTATATAACACCTATTCATTTTTTGCGCTTTATGCCAATTTAGATAGTTTTACGTATTCTGAAGCCGAAATTCCGATGGAAGAACGACCAGAAATTGACCGTTGGATTTTATCAGAATTGAATACTTTAATAAAAACTGTTGATGATGCTTATGCGGATTATGAACCAACAAAAGCCACAAGAGCAATTTCTGAATTTGTTTCCGAAAACCTAAGTAATTGGTACGTTAGATTGTGTCGCCGTCGTTTTTGGAAAGGCGATTATGCGCAAGATAAAATTGCCGCTTATCAAACTTTGTACACTTGTTTGCTAACAATTAGCAAATTAGGCGCTCCGGTCGCTCCTTTTTTTATGGATAAACTTTACAAAGATTTAACCAAAACCACTCAATCAGAAAAATACAACAGCGTACATTTGTCCCTTTTTCCAGAAATAGTTGAAAAGTTTGTTGATAAATCGTTGGAAGGCAGAATGCAGAAAGCCCAAACCATTTCGTCACTAGTTTTATCACTTCGAAAAAAGGAAATGATTAAGGTACGACAACCATTACAAAAGGTAATGATTCCAATACTTAACGAAGGTTTTAAAGCTGAAATAGAAGCCGTTTCTGACCTAATAAAAGCAGAAGTAAATGTAAAACAAATCATACTTTTAGACGATGCATCTGGAATATTAATCAAGCAAATAAAACCAAATTTTAAAGCACTTGGACCGCGATTTGGAAAAGATATGAACTTGATTGCCAATGAGATAAAAACATTATCGGTCGAACAAATCAATCAATTAGACAAGAACGGAAGCCTAAATATTGTTATTTCAGGAAATGACGTAACTTTATCATT
>JAYVBR010000361.1:0-2832 GCA_043750395.1 Bacteroidota bacterium
TGCAATTGGTTCAATATTCACCTTTCCACCAACAGCTCCTAAAACTTTTAATATTGTTGAGAATTGAGGTTTAGATCCTTCAGAAAGTGCTTTGTATAAACTCGGTCTGCTCAATCCTGATTTTTCAGCAATTTTCGTCATTCCAATTGCTTTTGCTACGTTTCCGATTGCCTCAACCAATTCTTTTTCTGAACCTTGATTTAATGCCTCGTTCAAATATTCCGCAATCATTTCGTTGCTATCTAAATAATCTGCTACTTCAAATTTAGTTGTTTCCATTTTTATAAATTTAATGTGTTCAAAATTTCCTTTGCTTTTTCAATATCTTGTTGTTGAGTAGATTTGTCTCCACCAATTAACAAAATAATCACTTTTCCGTCTTGTTCTTTAAAATAAACTCGATAACCTTTTGCATAGTTTATCTTCAGTTCTCTAATTCCTTCGCCAACACTCTCGCAATCTCCGAAATGTTCATCATTTTCGAGTTTCGAGATTCGAATTAAAATTTTAGCTTTGGCTCGAATATCTTTCAATTTTCGTAACCATCTATCAAATTCACTCGTTTTCTTAATCAAGAACATAGTTTAATTGTATTCAATTGGATACAAATATACAGATTATTTTTAAAATTTAGTGATTTTAATAATTTATTTTTCTTTCGGTTTTCTGTCGCTCGAAAGTGACGCCTAACGTCTCGTGGCTTGGCGTCAGTTGGGGATTTGATTAGCCAAATGTAACGATTTAAGACCGAACTTCCAAGTACAAAACCAACTTTAAAGTTTGCCTAAAACCCCAATTGCGCCAAACCGCTGTTGTGCGAAGATTATTTTTTTTGCTTGTTTTTTAACTCCTCGATTTTCTCGATTGATAATCCAGTAATTTTCGCAATCAGTTCATTTGATAATCCTTCTGAAATTCCATTTTTTGCAATTTCAGCTTTTTCTTCATCTCGAACTTTAAATTCTGCTTCGGTTTGTAAAGAATAAATTTCACTCGCTTTTAAATGCAGTGAATCTAAATATCTATTGTAACCATATTTGTCATCATTTTCAAGTCGCATAATGTCTAGAACTTCTCCAGCTTGTTTCAAACCTTTGGCTTTAAATTCATCTTTTACCTCGCTATTTTTCAAAAAGTAAATCCACTCATCTAAAGTATCTTTTGCTACATCATTAAATTGATTTACTTTCAACAAGTAAAATTCTGGAAATATGTCTGAAACACTTTCTTTTAAGAAAGTTGTTTTCTGTTTTGAAGATAAATCTAAAATGTCATTTTTATGCAATCCTTTGAAATCTGTTTTTCCTTTATAAATGTAATCTTCACCTTGCCCTAAGTCAAAGTAAACAATATTTACAGATATTATTTTTTTAATTTCAGAATATTTCTGACCTAAGGAAAGATTCTCGGCAATACTTTTAGAAACTCCATATGCCATTCTATGAAAATAATCTATTTCATATGTGCTTTGGATTTCAATGATAATTAGTTCATTTTTTGAATTTTTCGTCAGAATATCAACACGATTTAATTTATCTTCTTCGTTTTCTTGATTTCCTTCGCTTTCTAAAATTTCTTGAATTTGAATATTTTCAAACAAAAGTTCGCTCAAAAAACCTTCTAAAACTCCAAAGTTCACTTTGTTTCTTAAAAGTCTTTTAATCGCCCAATCAAATCTAATTAATTTCTTACTCATTACTTCATATAATTTACTTCGCAAAATTAAGTAAATTTATTCAAGTTTTCTTATCAACGCCGGTTTTTTTAATTTTCGCACAACGTCTCGTGGCTTGCAGAAGTTGGGGATTTGGTTAGCCTGAACTTTCTGTAAATCACTGACCACAAAAGTACAAAACAATGTGTAAAGTCAAGACCAAAACCCCAATTTTTGCAAACCGCTGTTGGCAGAAGTTTATTTTAATTGGTTTATTTTTTTTAAATTTTCTTCAAGTTTTTTTTCTCTTTCTATTTGAATGTTTTTTTTCTCTTCATCTCTTATTCCATTTTCTATTTCTTGCTTGTAATCTGATTCATCTAGATATTTTTTATATTTTACTCTTATAATTTTATTAGATCGCAGATGATTTTCAAATAAATTCTCAAATTCATCTGATAAAAACGTTAAATTCTCCAAATTTCTTGGACTTTTTTCTAATTTATACTGCATCAATCTTATTGAATCTTTCAAATTAAGAAGACTTTCAAATAAATCATCATTCATCCCTTCATAAAAAGGTAAAATATCATCAACAAAAAATATCAGTTTAGATAATTTAAACTCTAAAAACTCATACCAATTTTGAAAAATCTGTCCTGAATTATTATTATTTTGAATTTTTTCATTAGGATTAATTTGACTACATCGAAATTTAATTTCATCTGTTAAATTCTCACTTTTGTTTCTTATTTGCAATTTTAAAATTTGTTGAAAATTCTGTATTTCGTAATGGAAATACCTCATTCTAAGTGTTATATATCTGGAAGATTTAACAATTTTGTTTTCTTTCGGTAAATATTGGTTTACATAATAAAAAATTGAAGCAGCAATTATTGAATAGCAAACGTTTAAAATTATATTACCAATTGTATAAAATAATTTTAATGGTGCGTCAATATTTTTAAAATAAAGTTCAATAATTGTTATTGTAAAAAAAGAAATAAACAAAATAAGTTGTACGCTAGAAAATACATTCTTAATTTTCATATAGATTTTAATTCTAGTATTCTTCCTATTGATTTTCACAATTTAGTTTTTTGAGGTTAAATTTCTGCCAACGTCTCGTGGCTTGCAGAAGTTGGGGATTTGGTTAGCCCAAACTTTCAGTAAATCAC
>JAYVBR010000362.1:0-2827 GCA_043750395.1 Bacteroidota bacterium
AAATACCAAAAACCAAATTAAAACAGATAAGTTTGAAGTAACACTCTCCGGCTCAGGCGATTTGAATATAGATGTTGATGCAATCGAAGTCGAAGCAAAATTATCAGGCTCTGGCGATGTTCGTTTGAAAGGAAAATCAGATAAATTGGTCGCTAAAATTTCAGGCTCTGGCGATATATCTGCCAATGATTTGTCATCAAAAAATGTAGATGCAGGAATATCTGGCTCTGGCAATATAAAAATCAATTGTTCAGAAAATCTAAATGCAATAGTTTCAGGTTCTGGCGATATTTTTTATTCAGGCGAACCAAAATCTAAATATACCAAAGTTTCAGGCTCAGGAGCCATTAAAAAAAGTTAAATTATTGAATAGTTAGATGAAAAATGCGTTCTTATAGTAGAGAACGCATTTTATTTGTTCTAACCTTGATAAATAAATATTAGTTTGATTTAACCAACATTACACATTAGAAATCTATTACAAGTTGAAACTACTTCAAAATATGTCACTTACTCTTTTTTCTGATATTGAAATAAACTATATTAGTTCATCAAAAAAAGTCCGTGAGCATCATATATTTTATTGTATTTTCAACTTTCATTACGAAGTCTATTGCGTAATCCGGGTTTGAAGTATAAATCAATTTCATACGAATTTCAAAATAGGGTAGAGGCAATCAAAAATTAAACCATTAGACAAAATTAAAGAAACATCTGAAAATTTAATGCATAAATAGATAGTCAATATTATTAATTTTTAGGAATAAAAATTATGTATGTTCATTTTTGCAGATCAATTTACTTTTGACATTTAAAATTGATATTGAAATTGTCCCGACGTTTCGGGATTGATATTGAAATCCGCTATTTACGACTTTTATAATGAAAATCAACTACTAATATTTTAAAAAATACACTATTTTAAAATCTTTTTTAGTTGTACCTTTGCAAATTATAAAAACCCTCAATGCACACACAAGAATTAGAACTCGAAATCGAAGATAAAAAACAACTTTACGCTTACCAACAAGTTGATATTGACGCCATTTTTGAACGAATAGACAATGCGCCTCAAAACCATCATTTGCTATATCAATTGCCAACTGGTGGAGGAAAAACAGTCATTTTTTCTGAAATTGTTCGCCGATATTTGTCACTACACGACAAGAAAGTTGTTGTTTTGACCCACAGAATCGAGCTTTGCAAACAAACTTCGAAAATGCTCAAAGGATTTGGCGTAAAAAACAAAATCATTAACAGCAAAATAAAAGAATTGCCCGATCAAGATGATTATTCTTGTTTTGTAGCGATGGTCGAAACTTTAAAAAATAGATTAAACGATGAATTACTCGAAATCGAAAACGTAGGTTTAGTAATTATTGACGAAGCACATTACAATTCTTTCAGAAAATTGTTGAGTTCTTTTAAAAACGCATTTATTCTTGGCGTTACTGCAACGCCATTAAGTTCGAATATCACGTTGCCAATGCACGAAAATTATTCAGAATTAATAGTTGGAGATACCATACAATCGCTTATAGACAAAGGATTTCTTGCCAAAGCAACAACTTATAGTTATGATGTTGGTTTGACCTCATTAAAAGTGGGAATTAATGGCGATTATACTGTTAAATCTTCTGATGATTTATACACCAATATGGCAATGCAAGAAAAACTTTTGCATGCTTACACAGAGAAATCATTAGGCAAAAAAACCTTGATTTTTAATAACGGAATCAACACATCGCTATATGTTTATGAAACTTTTCGCGAAGCCGGATTTGCAATTCGTCATTTAGACAACACCAATAATGCCGACGAACGTAAGGATATTTTGACTTGGTTCAAGAAAACTCCAGATGCAATTTTAACATCGGTCGGAATTCTTACAACAGGTTTTGACGAGCCAACAGTCGATACAATTATTTTGAATCGTGCCACTAAATCATTGACTTTATATTTCCAAATGATAGGTCGAGGATCTCGAAAATTAGAAAACAAAGATAATTTTACGGTTATCGATTTAGGCAACAATGCCGCAAGATTCGGACTATGGAATGAAGCCATAAATTGGCAACATATTTTTAAATCGCCAGAATTTTATCTTGAAAATCTTCGTGACGATGCCGAAATCGAAACCCATTTCAAATATGTAATGCCTGACGAATTGCGCAAAAAATTCGCAAAAACCGAAATCGTAACTTTCGATGTTGACGAAGAGCATAAATTGGCAATAAAACTAAATGAACGTTCCAAAATTGTACTCGAAAAATCGATGGAACAACATTCGGCAATGTGCGTTGACAATACCGAAACATTGCAAGATGCAAAAGGTTTAGCCAAAGAATTGCAAGCCGATATCGAAAGTCGTGTGAAACGATTCTCGAACTGCTTGAGCCAATGCAGCAAAAATTACCGCGAATGGTTAATGGACGATTACAACCTAAAACTAACCTTATTAATAGGTAAAAAATACCGCGAAAAAATAATGAATGAAGCGGATTAATTTTTTTAGGAGCTAATCCTGCTGTCATTCCAATCTTTTTTATTTGCCTGAAAAAGGCAAATAAAAAAGGATTTTCCCTTCCATCAGGGCTAAAAAATCACTATATTTATAGAAACATTTTCTTAAAATGGAAAACCAATTAAATAAATTTATTCTTTATTCAACTCCATCTGGCGAAGTTCGTGTTGATGTATTATTAGAAAACGAAACCGTTTGGTTAACGCAAAAAGCAATGGCAACATTGTTTGATTGTAGTTCCGATAATATTTCATTACATCTCAAAAATATCTTAAATTCTAATGAATTAAGTGCAAATTCAGT
>JAYVBR010000363.1:0-2821 GCA_043750395.1 Bacteroidota bacterium
GGAATATGGAACATTTGCTTCTTGGAGTTGGTAACTTAATGAAAAACAACAAAGTAGATGCTATTGTGGCACTTGATGATTTTGACGTTGAAAAAGCAACTTACTTGCGTGAAAACCTTCGAATTGATGGAATGGGTCAAACAACTGGTCGCTATTTCCGTGACAAACTTGCAATGAGAATGCGTGCAAAATCTTGTGGAATTTCGAATCCGAATTTTGTTTCGTTATTTAATGACAATGATATTAATGATTTTGCTGATAATATTGCTACACCCTGGGTTTTAAAGCCTCGTTCAGAAGCATCGGCTGCAGGAATAATAAAGGTTCATAATAAGGAAGATTTATGGATGCACATTAACGAAATGGGCAATAATCGTTTTAAATATTTGGTGGAGCAATTTCGTCCTGGCGATGTATATCATTGTGATAGTTTAATTTTAGATGGTAAAATTTTGTTTAGCATTACTTCTAAATACTTGGCAACACCAATGGAAATTTCACAAGGTGGTGGTATTTTTAGAAGTGCTAATATAGAATATAATTCTGATGATGATAAGGCAATTAAAAAATGTAACGAACAGGTTATCAATGGTTTTGGATTAAAACACGGAGCTGCACATTCTGAATATATTAAATGCAACGAAGATGGAAAAATTTATTTCTTGGAAACTTCGTCAAGAGTTGGTGGTGCACATTTAGCAGAAATGGTCGAATCGGCCTCTGACATAAATCTTTGGGGTGAATGGGCAAAAATCGAAGATTCATTATTGAAAAATAATGATTACAAGTTACCTAAAGTGAAAAAAGGTTATGCTGGAATTGTTTTGACATTATCAAAATTTCAAAACCCAGATTTGTCAGGTTTCTCAGATTCGGAAGTTTGCTTTAGAGTTCCACTAGATTATCACGCTGGTTTGATAGTGAAATCTGATAAAAAAGATCGAGTTTTAGAATTATTAGATGATTATGCCGACAGATTAATTCGAAATTTTGCAACAGTAGCAACACAAGAAAAAACTAAAGAATTTCATTAGAAATAAAAAAAACCTCAAAAAATATTTTTTGAGGTTTTTTTATGTTATATTAAATTATTCTTGCATTGTATGGTAAACATTCATAACATCGTCATCTTCCTCAATTTTTTCTATAAGCTTTTCGACATCAGTAATTTGAATTTCGCTTAATTCTTTTAAGATTTGAGGAATTCTTTCAAAACCTGATGATAAAATTTCTAAATTTCTTGTTTCTAATTCTTTTTGGATAGTTCCAAAACTTCCAAAAGGAGCATAAATTAAAATTCCATCTTCATCTTCGAAAACTTCTTCTGCACCAAAATCAATAAGTTCTAATTCTAATTCTTCGGGATCTAAATTACCTTTTGGAATTCTAAAATTGCAAGTATGATCGAACATAAACTCAACAGATCCTTGCGTTCCCATTGTTCCATTACATTTGTTAAAATAACTTCTAATATTAGCAACAGTTCGGTTATTATTATCAGATGCCGTTTCAATTAAAATTGCAATTCCGTGTGGTGCATAACCTTCAAATAAAATTTCTTTGTAATTAGCAGTATCTTTATTACTTGCATTTTTAATAGCTCGCTCAACATTATCTTTGGGCATATTTGCGGCCTTGGCATTTTGAATAACAGCTCGCAATCGTGAATTGGCGTCTGGATTTGGGCCACCTTCTTTTACAGCCATTACGATATCTTTACCAATTCTTGTGAACGTTTTTGCCATTGCTGACCAACGTTTCATTTTTCTACCTTTTCTGAATTCAAACGCTCTTCCCATTTCTAAATACAATTTTATGCAAACTTAAAATATTTAAATATTACTTGCAACTTTATAGTGATTTCAAAACAAAAACTTCATAAGTATTTATTTTTTTTATTTCGATAATTCAAAAATTATTTATAATTCAAAAAATTTTACACAATATTAATTAGTTTTTTGTATTTTCGAATTCTAATATAAATTATAAAAAATGAAAAAAACATTCCTACTAATTTTACTTTCTGTTTTTTGTTTAAATTTAAGTGCTCAAAAAAAGAAAAAAGTTAATGCTAAAATTACTAAAACTAATGTACTTGCAAAATCTGAAAACATAACAGTCGAGATAGTTAAAAATAATTTTAATATTTATATTTTAAACGGAAAAATTAAAGATTCTGTAACTGTAAAAACAATTGGAGCAACAAATCCGGTTGATTGCAAATTGAAATCATTTTCTACAAAAGGAAATAAGTTTTATTTATTGACTTATGTTGAGAAATCATTGGTTCAAAATCCAAATAAAACAGAAGACATAACAATTACCAGTTCTGAAATTTTTGATATTTTAGCAAAAACTAAAATTTACAGTAACATTCAAAAATCTACCAAAATTACCGAAAAAGTTTTTCTTGATAAATTAAAAAACGCATCAGAAACACAAGAGAAAATGCGCAATGAGGGTTACAGTTTTACACTTTTGCAAGATGGAGATATTAGCTTGAATTCTAAATCGAAATCAAGTAAATTAACTTATGATGTTGTAACAAAACAGTATTCGGAGCCTAAAAAGAAATAAAAGAGACCAAAATTATTAACAAAAAAAGTTCTCGATTGAGAACTTTTTTTATTGAATTAAACTTATTCGAAATTATTTTGGATTAAATACCAAAAAAGGAATTATCATTTCTTCTAATGAAATTCCACCGTGTTGATATGTATTTCTATAATAGCTTACATAATGGTTGTAATTGTTGACGTAAGCCAAAAACAAATCGTTTTTTGCAAAAATGTAAGAACTACTCATATTTATAGCTGGTAAA
>JAYVBR010000364.1:0-14572 GCA_043750395.1 Bacteroidota bacterium
AATTCCCCTCCTCTGGAGGGGTGCCCAACGGGTGGGGTGGCGACAATGGTTTAAGTAATCTCGGAATTGACCCAAACCAAGAAAACCAACAATTTCAAAATGCCAAAAACAATGTTAATAATGCTATAGGCGATGTTCAAAAAGACATTAACAACGGCATTAAAGACCAAACTGATGCTGTTACCAAGCGAATCAACGAGGCTTTTAAAAATGAAGACAATCCTTTTAAACTTTCTGTAAACAGTCCAACTGGAGGGATTAGTTTGCCAAATCTTGGTGATGGAAATTCCAGTAACGATTCTAACTTCCCCTCCCTCGGAGGGGTGCCTGAAGGGCGGGGTGATTCCTCATCGCAAGAGAATAAATCTGGTTCAAAAGGCACAGGCGACCAGTCTAAAATTTTTGGTAGCAACGATTTTTGGGTTGTGAAACTTCGAGACAACAACAAACCCAAAATCGAAAAAGCAACTATCGAGGCAATACCAAATCCAGCAATAACTTTTACGAACATTATTGTGGGTTATGAATTTACGAGTGGAACAGCAAGTTTATATGATTTAGCAGGTCGCCAATTGCAAAGTTTTGAAATAACAAGCCGAACAGTGCCAATTGATTTGAGCTATTTGCCAGAAGGAATTTACATTATAAATATTAATACAAACATACAACAAGATGGAATTAAAGTTATTAAAGGGAATGAGAAAAGGTAGTTATTATGTAATATTTTTTTTAATTTTTACAGTATTCAACTTTAATGTTACTGCTCAAAATGAAGGTGATGTAATTAACGTTGATATGTTTAAAGGTAAAGCAAATATAAATATACTGCTTCATGTTTTTAAAGGACGTGAATTTGATTTACCAATAAGTATGAATTATACAACATCTGGCATAAAAGTTGACCAAGTTGCTGGTAACGTAGGTTTAGGGTGGAATTTAAGTGCTGGTGGAGCAGTGACTCGAGTAACTAGCTTTATACCAGACGATATAGATTGGAGTTGCGCAGCAGTAAGTGCTGATTTTTCATTTAACAAAGCACTTAGGACAAGAGATTTTTATAAATCTAGTGCAGTAAATTTAGATGGTCTTTTTAGGCATAAGACTGTTAACAGTAACATCGGTGATGCTTTAGGTTCCTACTTAAATCCTAAAATAACTGCTGTACGAAACAACAATGGTATTGAAAGTTCGCATGGTAACGAATGGATTGTTACACACGAAGATGGAACAAAATATTACTTTGGACAAAATAATTCTTTAGAAACAATTACATCTAAAACCTCAGAGTTTGTATGTGATACACCAGATTATACATCTACCACTTCGTGGATGCTTACAAAAATTGTTTCTAAAAATAAATTAGATGTTTTTGAATTTTCTTATGTCAATTATAAATGGTTAAATTTTATTTCCAATGATGGAAACGGTACATTTAGTAATAGCAATGGAACTAACTTTATAATTAATCATACTGAATATAAAATTAGTCAGCAAATGATTTCTGAGATTAAACATAATGGTTCTAAAATAATAAGTTTTAGTTATGTACCAAGAAACGATATGCAGTTTGTTGGAGGTTTATCGGTAGGTAATGCTCTAAATGAAATTAAATTTTATAATTTTAACGATGCCAATATTACTTTTAAAAAAGCAAAATTCAATTACAGCTATTTTGGCAATACAAATCCTAGTGAAAGTTTTTTGAAAAGACGTTTAAAATTAGATAGTATCCAAATTATTGGTACAAAAAATAATCAAGAAATTAATGGAGATCTTTTTAGTTTGGAATACAAGCAAGCTGAAAACATACCTGATATTAAATCTTATGCAAGAGATTATTTAGGACTTTATAATGGTAAAGATGATAATGTTAATTTAATACCACCTTTAGATTTCGAGTGTGCAAGAATAAATCAAGGTTATTTAGAACGCTGCGAAGCCTATAAAAGAAGCTTCAGCTTAGAAAAATCACTTGTAGGTACTTTAACAAAAATTATTTATCCAAGTAAAGGTTTTACAACACTTGAATATGAACAAAATGCTAAAAAAGGAGGATATGGTAAACAATATGTTCCTGAAAAAAAGATATATGGTACGGCAACAGAAAATCTTGTAAGTTATTACAGTGGTTTTGATTGTCAAGAAGATTTAACATTAGTTTATAGAGCTCAAAATGAATTGGGGTTTAATCCAATAATGTCCAGTCCTAATTTCTCAGGTTTAGGACAAAATTTACCAAGTTGGACTAATTTTCCACCTAGTTTAAATACAATTAGAACGAGGTTTCTTAGAGTCTCTGAGGCAGAATCACTTTTAAATTTAAAATTAAAAGCGAACGGTGGTGGAATCTATATGATTCAAAAATTAAATTCAGCTAATTGCAATCCTATTAATGATTTAGTAGACTGTCGCGGAAATGTTTATTGGAATTCTTGTATGATTCCAACGAGCGACTTATATTATAATGGTAATCAATGTTCAGCACCAAGTACTGCATTCATTAGAGGTGGTTTTTTAAATGATGCAAATTTTAATTTAGCTCCAGGTGATTATCAAATAACAATGTGGGCATATTTAGAGTGCGATTTTAGTATAGGATATGATTATTCTTTTTATCAATCAACAATACCAGCATTTACAATAGATTTAGATGTAATTTCGGAAACTGTTGATGGTTTTAGAGTTAAATCGATTTCAAATTATGAATCAATTGATAAATTAGTAAATAAAAAAAGTTATAAATATATTCATGGTCAACCTGTAAGCCGTGTAGACAACTTTTCCTTTGCTCCTGCTGGTTTTCAAACATTTTCAAGTAAAATAACAAGTGGTGGATATTTAGATGATGAAATTATTAACTATCCAGAAGTTTTTGAGGTTTTACAGGGTTCTAACAATGAAGTAATCGGTTCATTTTATAATGTTTATAAGCCTCTTATTGTTAACAATAATTTTGATGGTCCAAGTCGTATCATGCAAAATGGTTTTGTTCAAGATGATAATATACATTCATTTGTAAAAAATTTCCCGTTATATAACACTGGAGATAACATTGCACTTCAATTTAATTTAGACAATGGAAATAAATTATGCATTAGAAATACATTTAATGCAGAAAATCAACTTGTAAATGAAAGTTTTACCAAATACGATAAAGCTAATGGTGAATACATGTCTGAGCATGATAAAGGTTTTTTTGAATTTCTTGAATGGACTCACAATATAAATCATACGAAAAATGGGTTTATTGAGAAAAGTTATGATTTTACTTACGGATACAAAAATCAGAGTTATTATACAGAAAGTAACGGTATGTACTTTAATATAACTCGCGACACAAACAATGTAACAGATACTACCTATGAATATGATTTTTTTGATAATGAAAATTATTTACCTGGTTTTAATTATTTAAAAAATACTGTAACAGGCATTGATAACTTGACAACAGGCAAAACTAAGTACATATACACACCATTAACCAATACAACAGTAACACCAAACATAACCCGATACCTAGTATCAGAAATGCAGCACAAACCAGTAAACGGTACAGCTATGGAACCCAAAACCAGATACAACTATGACCTCGACGGTAACATGATCGAAATGGTCAACGTTACACCAGGCACAATACCCAACAACCAATACGAAAGCTATATTTACGGTTACAACAACAGGTTTGTGGTTGCCAAAATAACTGGTGCCAAATTCAGCGACATTCCAGCGGCAAATATTACTGCAATAAAAAGCGCAAGTAACCAAATAATTAACCCAGCCAACAACACGGCTTTGGAAACAGCCCTTAACGCACTTAAGAGCGTTTCAGCACTTGCCAATGCACAAATAACAACCACAACCATTAACCCAGTATTTGGACCAACAAGTGTGACCGACCCAAAAGGTTATACAATTTATAACGAATACGACGTTTTTGGTAGACCTACATTAACGAAAGAAAAAAATCCTGCGGGAGGATTTAATATTTTATCAGAGACAAAGTACAATACTAGGGCTAATTAGGTAAGAGTCCCGTAGCTTCGGGACAGGTTTCAGATTCAAAAAAAACAGTAGAGAAGCACGGCAGTGCATCTTTAATAATTAGGATTTTCAGATTGCAAGTTTCAGATGTCAAGTTATAGGTATCAAAATAAAAAACAATAAAAATCATTATAAAATGATAAAAATATATAAAAAAATAAAAAAACAATATTTATCAACTCTCGGCTCCCTCCCCCTCGGGGAGGGCTGGGGAGGTGATTCTAGGCTCTTATTATGGGCTTTTATTCTTACCCTATCATCACAAGCCCAAGACAACGCCCAAAACTGGGTCAAACAAATTGTTTACAAAACCGAAACCGCATCACCAATTGTCACACCAACAGCGCGTCAAGCACAAGTAAGCGTGACCTATTTGGACGGATTAGGGCGAACAGTCCAACAAGTTGCAAGTAAAATGGCTAACAATGGCAATGACATTGTTAGTTACATTGAATATGACAGTTTTGGTCGCCAATCCAAACAATACTTGCCTTATGTAGGTACAAGCAGTACAATGGCGTTTGATTATAGCGCAACAACTCGAGACAGCAACTTAAACACAACTTACTCAGCTTTTGCAGGACAAAACTTGTACACCCAAACCGAATTCGAAAACTCGCCATTGAGCAGAGTACTCAAACAAGCAGCACCAGGAACCGATTGGGCTATGGGTTCGGGCAAAGAGGTCAAGTATGACTATCAAGCCAACACATTGTTGGGCGACAAAGTAAGACAGTTTTTAGTTTATGGAATGACAGGAACATTGACCGAAACCACCAATTATGATGACAACAAACTATATAAAACTATTCTTTATGATGAAAATACAAACCCATTAACCGCTAAATCGGGAATTGAAGAGTTTAAAAACCTAAAAGGACAAGTAGTTTTAAAACGAACTTATGCTATTGACAACGGAAACACAATTGCAACAGCGCATGATACTTATAATGTTTATGATGAGCTAGACAATTTAAGATATGTCATTTCGCCAAAAGCCGCAGATGCTGCAACACTTTCGCCACAGGTTATAGAAAATTTGTGTTATACCTATAAATACGATTACCGCAATAGATTGATCGAGAAAAAAACACCAGGAAAACAATCGGAATTTATTGTTTATGATGAACTGAACCGAATAGTAGCAACTGGCCCTGCGACCAATCCTTTCGGTGGACTTGACACAGAAACTGGTTGGTTGCGCACTTATTATGACAACCTCAATAGAATATGTTACACAGGTTGGATTCCTGCATTGGGTATTAATGCTATAAGTCGTGCTGCATTGCAAGCTAATTTTACTGGTGTGGCTGTTGCCAATGTAACCAAAACCACAACAGGCACTATTGATGGCAAAATTGTTTTTTACAGTAACACAGCCGTGGCAGGTTTCAAGTTATTGACCGTAAATTATTACGACAATTACAATTTTCCCGATGCACCAACGGTTTTTACGGCCACAATACCCAACCAAACTGTTTTTTACAACAATACTGCTGGCACATTGCCCAAAGGTTTGCCAACAGGTTCTTGGACAAGAACATTGTCAACAGCAAGTTTAGTTGGAGAAACAACCTACATACTGTATGATTATCGCGCCAGACCTATCGAGACCCGAAACAACAATTTTTTAGGAGGTTTTACTCGAACACAAACCAAGCTGGACTTTGCTGGCAAAATAGAATATAACCTTACCAGCCACAGCCGCACTTCTCAAGTTGCTACAGTAACAACCAAAGATGTTTTTACATACAGCGACCAAGACCGAATGTTAATTCACACAAGCCAAATAAATCCGAATGACCCAATTGTTAACAATCGTGGTAATATTGAAGTCCTGACCAACAACAGTTACAACAACATTGGGCAGTTATTAAACAAAAAAGTTGGCGATATAGACCCAACAGGTACCAATTATTTTCAAAAAGTCGATTACAGCTATAACGTAAGAGGTTGGTTAAAAGCGATTAATAATGTAAGCAATTTGTCACAAGGCACAGACAAAATAGATTTGTTTGCCTATAAAATTAATTATAACGAGGTTGAAGACTATGCTGGATATACAGGTACAAAATTATACAATGGCAACATTTCCGAAACCTATTGGAAAACATCATCAGATAATGTTTTGCGCAAGTATGGTTACAGTTACGATGCTCAAAACCGCCTGTTGCAAGCTATTTATATGCGACCAGATGCTGCCGTGAAAGTAACCAACAGTTACAACGAAACAATAAGTTATGACAAAAACAGCAACATAACCAGCATTTTACGAAATGGCAACAATGACAACCAAACATTGCCAACATTGATAGATAATTTAAGTTACCAATACAAACCAATCAACAACCAACTTCTTTGGGTCAAAGATTTATCGAATAGTACTTCAGGATTTAAAAACGGAACAAATCCAAACGTTAACCCAACAACAGACCTTGATTATGATTATGACAACAACGGAAACCAAAGGTTAGATAATAATAAAAAAATTACAGGCATTAAATACAACCACTTGAACTTACCAACCGAAATATTATTTTTGGATACCTATACAAAAATTACGTATCTTTACAACGCTGCAGGTATAAAAATTCGCAAAACAGCAAAAATAAGTGCAAATGCAACCATAACAACAGACTATTTGGGAGGATTTCAATACAAGACAACGGCAACTGGTGTTTTAAGTCTGCAATTTTTTCCAACCAGCGAAGGTTATGTTAACAATACGGTTGTTAGTGGTGTAAACAAGTACAATTATGTCTATAATTATTTAGACCAATTGGGCAATGTAAGGTTAAGTTATACTAAAAATCCAGACACAACTGTTAACGTTCTTACCATTCTTGAAGAAAACCATTATTATCCTTATGGGTTAAAACACAGCAATTACAACGCCAACCAGTTTTATTTAGCGCCATCGACAGGTGGAGTTATTATTAAAGTTAACCCGCCACCTGTTGGAGGGTTATCATTAAATATAAACAATTATAAATACAACGGTAAAGAATATCAAGATGAGCTGGGACTTAACGTTACAGCAATGGATTGGCGACAATATGATATGGCTATTGGTAGATTTGTATCTATTGACCCTGTAACACACTTCTCGCAAAGTCCTTATAACGCTTTTGATTCGAATCCTGTTTTGTTTAGTGACCCTTCTGGTGCTGATGCTTTCTCCGATTCTTGGAATGCAAACACTTCTTACCTAAACAGTACTTTAGGTAGTAGTTCATCTTGGGGCGTTAGTGATACTGCAAGTTATGGTAATTATGGTGCCCCAGGTGTCGGTAATGCCGAAGACGACCATAGCGGTATTTGGTATGGTAGTTCCGATTCGTTTCAAAATAAAATATTTATTCCAGGATATGTCATTCAAGATGGAGACAATGGTTCACATTTAGATACCGTTGTGCCTGATAGATGGGTTAAAGACAAAAATAAATCTCCATACCCAAAATTTAAAGATGTAATTAAAAATGAACGGTATTTAGTTACTGGAATTTCTAAAATTCATAGCTCAAAATACGCTAATATTTTAAGAAAAGGTGGTAATACAGCAGCTAATGCCTCTTGTGTTAGAGGTTTAAAAATCTTCGGTTCGGCATTAAGTGTAGTAACTGTTGGAATAGAATTCAACCAGTATTTAAATGATGAAATGTCTGGATTAGAATTTTTGGTAGACACAGCAGTTGCTGGTGCAGTTATTTATACAACCTATGCAGCAGTTGGTGCAGTAACGGTCTTTGCGGGTGTTACAGTTGGAACAGTTGTTGTCGCAGCTGCAATTGTTTTTGCTGTTGGAAAGGTTGGATATGAAGCTTATACGGGTAAACCATTATTTGATAAACCTTAAAACTATGAAATATTATAACTACCTATTATTTAGAATCTATCAACAAATGATTCTCAATAAGGAAAATGATATCAGTACAATATTATTTTTATTAACTAGCGTAAGTACATTATTTGTTTATTTTACTTTTAACGTAATTATTTTAATAATCAATTATTATTTCGTTAAAATTTATAATTTTATTTTTCTAAATGAAACGGCAATAATATTTTATATGTTTTTAATTGCTTTCTTTAATTATGAATTTTTTGTAAAACCAAAAAAATTCTTGAATTATAATTTCAACAAAGATAAAAAGGGCGGATATGTTATTTCAATTTATTTAATTTCAATAGTTGTCCTTTTATATTATTTTGGAAACCAATACAGAAATAATATAAAAATTGAGAAAAAAAGATTAAAACAAAGTGAGCAAATAAATATTTCCAAATCTAGTTCCCGCTAGTCCAAGCATTAGCAAACATTGAGCTAGCCTAGCTAGTCCGAGCATTAACAAACATTGATGCTAGTGCGAGTTTCTAACTCGTACCCAGTAACACAAGTCAGACATAAGAAAAAACGAGCGTAAAACGCTCGTTTTTTTTATGTAAAATTACAATCGCTTAAGCCATTTGCTAGGCGATAATGAAGTATGAAATATGCCTAAAACAGTAATGGTTTTCGTTTCTTCGTTAAGATGATAATGTACTCCAAAAGGAAAAACGTCTGTAAAGGCAACTCTTACAGTTTTATATTTTAGTTGAAACAACAAAGGGTTTTTAATGAGATAGTTAATTATGATTTTAACTTCACTAACAAACCGTTTTTCTAAACCTTTCTGTTGGCTTTTATACCAATCTTTGGCATCGAGTACATCGTTTTTGACTTCTTTGTGGTTGATTACTGTATAACTCATTCTGCGTCTAAAACTTTAAAAAGTTCGTCAATTGGTTCAAGTTTATCAGGATTGTTTAAATCAGCCAATCGAACATCTAAAATGTCTTTTTGCCATTGCGGTAGTTCTTGGTCTACTTTTTCAATATTAGGATAGTGTTTTTTTAAATTTTCCCAATCTTGAATAGGAATAAATACTCCAGTTGGCAAACCGTTATAATCTTGTATAATTTGTGTTCTCATAATTTTTTATTTTGCGTAAGCCTGTTTGGTTTTAAAATCTCTAATGGTTAAATCTAAAAATCGATTTACAATAATTTTATCTTCATCGTTCATTTCTTGAATTACTTCAAATTTTTGCAATAAATCTTTATCTTTTACAGAAATATTATCATCATTCAATAAGGCATCGCTAGAAACACCAAGCGCATCAGCAATATTTTTTAAAGCATCGGCAGGCGGAATGCTACTTCCTAACTCATAACGAGATAAACTTTTATTATTTACCTGAGATTTTTCTGCAAGTTCAGCTTGTGAAAATCCTTTTTGTTGTCTGTATAATCGAATGCGTTCTGCTATAGTCATAAGTGAGATTTTAAAATATTAAACATCTTATAAATGCGAAATTAAGACAAAAAAGAGTAATATAAAAATATAAATCTCGATAAAGACTTGTTTTGTATTCTCGTAATTGTTACTTTTGGGACAAATATGAGAAGTGTTAAATTTAAAAAAAATATCATTAATGGAAATCCAAGAAATAAAAACCCAACTCACAATCTCCAATGTCTTGCATTATTACGGCTTAAAACCCGATAAAAACAACAAGCTCAATTGTCCGTTCCACGACGATAAAACCCCGAGTATGCAAGTTTATTATAAAACCCAAACAGCCTATTGTTTTAGTTCCAATTGCAAAACCCACGGTAAAAGCCTTGATGTAATCGATTTTGTGATGCACAAAGAAAACACAACCAAACACGAAGCCATTTTGAAAGCCCAAGAAATTTTGGGAAACAACCAAGAACCGAAAGGCAAGAACACAAAAGAAGTACAATCAAGAGAGCAGTTTTTGGGTAACATCTTTCAATATTTTAAAAATTCGGTACACAGCAGTAAACCCGCACAAGACTATTTGCAAACTCGAAATCTCGACTTTAAAAAAATAGAAGTTGGTTATAACGCTGGACAATTCCACCACGGAACACGAAAAGAAGAAACGTTAATCAATCAATGTTTAGAATATGGATTGCTGATTGACAAAGGAAATAAGGGCAGAACTGGCGAAAGTGTTTTCAATGTTTTTGGAAAATATGGAATTTGTTTTGCACTTCGAAATAAAGAAAATCAAGTGACAGGATTGTATTTTAGAAGTACGTTAAACGAGAAAGTTTACCCTGAATCAAGTTCAGGGACTTCGCCAAAGGCTCGTCATTTTTATCTGAAGAATCGAGCAGGAATTTATCCAAATTATCCAAAACCCGAAACCAAAAAACTCATTTTAACCGAAAGTATTATCGATGCAGCTTCATTATTACAAATAGACGAAATCAATACAAATTATTCAATAATCGCTTGTTACGGAACAAATGGATTGAATGAAGAAATCCAAAACGCTATAAAAGAATGGGTTGCAGCTGCTCCCTCTCCTTCGGGGAGGGCTGGGGAGGGGAAAGAAATTATATTTTGTTTTGACAACGACGAAGCAGGAAAAGAAGCCATAAATAAATATGGAGCGATGTTTATGAGCGAATATAAAAGAATCAAAATTACAGCCTTAAAACTTCCAAACAAAGACATCAACGAAACTTTACAATTACACGAAAATGAAATAGTTGTCGAACTTTTAGCACAACGAAAATCTTTTTTATTTTCATCTGAAGAACCAATCGGAAACATTTTAAAAGAAGAACAAAAACAAGATAAAAAATTAGGTACTCGAATCCCTGAGCTTCTCGAAAACCCCTCAAAAGTAGGGGTTGGAGAGGCTTTAATTACTTTTATGAAATCAAAAGAATTACTCAAAAGATTAAACGAACAAATAGGCAAATCTGGAATAGTTGGCGAAGAAAACTCACGGTTATTATTGTTTTTAATTATCATTAGTTATATGAATAAAAGCCCAATTCACGGGATTGTACAAGGTTCGAGCGGTTCGGGAAAAACGCATATTATTGGTTCAATTGCGTACTTGATGCCAGGGGAAGATGTTTTGAGATTTACCAGAATAACTGAAAGCAGTTTGTACAATTGGGGCGAGTTCGATTTGTTTAGAAAAATTATCATTATTGAAGATTTAGATGGACTAAAAGAAGAGGCTTTGTATGCACTTCGGGAACTTATAAGTAATCAATTTTTGAGTAGTTCAGTATCAATGAAAGATAAAAAAGGGAACAATAAATCAACCAGAAAAGAGGTAAAAGGACAATTTAGCAGTTTATCGGCAACGACTAAAGGCGAAACCTACGAGGACAATATGAGCAGAAGCTTTTTAATCGCAGTTGATGAATCCAAAGAACAAACTGGGAGGATTATAACCCATCAAAACAAACGAAACGCAGGAGAAATTGATCCAAAAGAAAAACAGATCGCAGTCAATTTTATTCAACAAATAGTTAGAAGTTTAAAATATTATGAAGTCATAAATCCATATGCAACCAAACTACAATTACCCGAAAAAGTACATAAAATTAGACGATTAAACGAAATGTATCAAGCAGTAATTAAGCAAGTTACGTTTATAAATCAATACCAAAGAGAACAAACAGCCGACGGAAAACTAATAACCACAATCGAAGATATTGAACAAGCCACAGAAATATTATTCGAAAGTATTATTTTAAAAGTTGATGAACTGGACGGAAGTTTAAGACAGTTTTTTGAACGATTAAAAAAGTTTGTAAAAAATGAAAGTGAAGAATTTATTTTAAGAGAGATTAGACAAAATTTAAACATTAGTAAAACACAGATTTTTAGAAACATACAAACACTTTTGGAGTTAGAATACATCAAGCAAGTAGGCGGATTTAGTAACAAAGGCATCAGATATAAAATAAGTTATTGGGATAATTATCAGAAATTGAGAGCAGAAATTAAGGATTTTTTGATGTTGCAAATTGACCAACTACGACAAGAAAATAAATAATGTGGAACGCTAGGGAACACAAAAGGAACACTAGAAAACTTCATAACAATCTAAAATCTAAACTCTTAAGTTTGAAATTACATCTAGCGTTCCTAATTCCAAAATATTAAGTAAGCAAAAAGCATCATATTTATACTGAACTTGTTTCAGTACAACTAAAAAGGTCATAAGATGGGAAGACCAAGCAGACACAAAATTCACAATAAAATCTACCAAGAACAGTGCGAAAATTATAGAAAACACTTACTTATTTTAGGATTTAATAGTAAAACTTGTCAAACGAGATATTTGTTTTTGAAAGCGTTTTTTAGTTGGCTCGAAAGCTATAAAATATATGAATTAGAGCATATTACAAGGCTAGAAATTGACAATTACAAAAACTACATCAGCCATAGAAAAAGCCTTAAAAACGATACCAATTTAGGTCCGAAAACTATTAACGAAAACCTGCGCAACTTGCAACAATATTTTGGTTATTTATTAGAAATCGAAAGATTGAAAACCAGTCCAACATCGCATTTAAAAATTAAAAATCCTACTCAAAAAGTCGAGAGAATTATTTTTACTCAAGACCAAATTCAAGAATTATACAAAGCGAGTAATGAACAAGAAAAAGCAATTTTAAATATTGCGTATGGTTGCGGATTGCGGGTTGCAGAACTGGTTGCACTCAATAAAAAAGACATTAGATTGACAGAAAATTTAATCATTGTCGAGAAAGGAAAAAACAACAAAAGACGAGTGATACCAATTACAAATCAAATAGTTAAAGATTTAGAAATATTTTTAGAATCGGATAACGAAATTATTTTTTTGAATATAGAAAACCGAAGAATGCAAGAATGGACTTTTAATAAAATGCTCAAAGAATTGATAAATAAAACCAGTTTTGGACAAAGATTTTCTACTGAAGAATTGAACAAAATCGGAATCCATAGCCTGCGGCATTCAATCGCCACACATCTTTTAGAAAATGGAATGAAAATCGAACAAGTTCAAACTTTTTTAGGTCACAGTCATATTGAAAGCACCGAAATTTATACGCATATTAATCAACAACAAATCAACGAACTAATGAAATGAAACCGACAAAAAGGAGGTTCACGAATACCTTAAAATCAATAAAATGAATGAGTACAATTGAACAATATTTACAAAAAAATTACAGCGAAAGCACTTTAAAAAGCAATTTATACCTTATAAAAAGATTTACAGATTATTATCCAAATCAATCAGAAACAGCAATTTACGCTGATGTTTTAAACTATATCGCTCATCTTCGCAAAAACTACAATTTACACCCAAAAACGCTTCGACATAATTTGTCTGGAGTAAAAATTTACTTTAATTATTTATTAGAAATTGGCAAGAGAAACGACCATCCTTGTAGTGAATTATTTTTAAAAGACAAGATAAATAAGCAAATCCAAGTCGATAATTTATACAGTTCAGAAACTTTAGAAAACTTCTTAAATCTAGCTAAAAACGATACAAAATTAGTCCAAAAAAGAAACCAAGTAATCATTAGTTTACTGATTTATCAAGGATTGAAAGTTAGTGAAATTAGCGCACTCGAATTGCAAGATATTAACCTGGAGAAAGCCGAAATTTACATCAAAGAAAACAACACTAAAGCCATAAGAACATTGCCGTTACAAGCCAAACAAATTTTACTTTTTTGGAATTATTTACAAAAAGATAGAAAAGTATTATTGAATTATAAAACTCAAAACAAGGCAATAAATAGTTTTGTAATTGGACAATATGCCCAAAAAATAACGCCTAATTTAATCAATAGAATGATCAATAACCACCGCCAAGAAAATCAGAAAATACAGCCTATAAAAATCCGTCAAAGTGTGATTGCCAATCTTTTAAAAAAAGAAAATGACACTAGAATTGTACAAGTTTTTGCGGGTCACAAACGAGCATCGACAACAATCCAATACAAACAAACTGAACTGGAAATTTTGCAAAATGCGATTAATTTATATCATCCTTTTAAATGATTTTAGAGTTATGATTTTAGAATTTAGAATTGTGAGAATCTAAAATCTACACTCTAAAATCCGAAATCCGAATCCTAAACAGCAGAGCAAAAAAGCGGTCTCTCTACGGTCGCTTCCTTTGCTCCGTTGCGCTGCTCCAGTCAGTCGTTCCTCCCTCCGTTCCACAGACCACAACCTTTTTTTATTTTTTACAGCCTAGAAAAAAGGCAGTAAAAAACAAAAAAAGTGTTGCTCGCAATCTCCACACGGTCGCTACCCTTCTTTCGTCGTGGCTACTTTGTCTGCAACACAATGCCGAAGAAAAATCGGCACCGTGTTACATCCACCGCCACTTGTGTTTTGGCGGTTGCTCAACCGCCAGCCATCAACTTCGACAAGGTTCGCCAAAAGGCGGATTTTAATTATTTGCTCCACTAACGTTCGCTACTCGTTGCCGTTACACGCTCACAGCCCTACACCACTGAAAAAGTGGCTCTCGGTCTGTGGTGGCTGTCAGTGACCGCAACACCGCCACCCAGTCACAAAAAAGTCAAGAAAAATGCCTTTTTTGCTCCTTTGGGGTGTTTATTTTGCTCTGCTAAATCCTTGCTAATAATGAAAATCCAAACGGAATAAATACTAACGCCCCCGAAGAAAAATCGGGCTTGT
>JAYVBR010000365.1:0-2817 GCA_043750395.1 Bacteroidota bacterium
GTTATCTATTGCAAACTTCAAATCGTGAGCGGTGCAATTTTTATTTAAAAATCCTCTTGCACCATGTTTGTAAGCGTCGTCGATAATTTGCTCGTCGAAATTCTGGGTCAGCAGCAAAACCTTAAATTCATTTTCTAAAGTTTCTAGTTGTTTTAAAACTTCGATTCCGTTCATGTTTGTTAACGAATAATCTAAAATATATAAATCGGGTGGCGTTTCTAATGGCAAAGCTGCAAGAAAGTCTTCACCGTTTTCGAATTCGGAAATAATGTGATAATTACCCATTTTTTCAAGTAAATCTTTCAATCCTTGACGAACAATTTTATGGTCGTCAATAAGGCAAATTGTAATTTTTTGCATATTATGGGGATTTGTATCTTTATTAATAGTAATGGTTGTTAAAATATTTAGCAAAAATACTAATGCTATTTCAAATTTGAATTAGGTAAAACACTAATTTGTAAAAGTGTTTTACCTAATTTTCAAAAATAGTTATAGTTGTTCCCCTATTAATTTCCGAAAAAATCTTGGCTTCGAAATTAATTATTTTGGCTCGTTCAACAATGTTTTTCAAGCCTAACGAATGTTTAAAACTTCCAATCTTTTGCAAATCAAATCCTTGACCGTTATCTGATATTTTTAATTCGAATTTTGGGTTGTTTTTTATTTCTATATCGATGACATTTGCTTTAGCGTGCTTTAGAATATTATTGATAATTTCTTGAAAAATGCGGTACAAAACTATTTTTTCGTTTTGAGTAAAGATTTTCTCATTCGATACATCGTGAAAAAAGTTAATTTGGATAAATTTATTTTCTATCAAGCGATTGACTTCGATTTCGATAGCTTTTACTAGATTTTGTTGCGATAACAATTGATTATTTAGCGAATGACTGATGCTGCGAATGGATTTAGAAAGCTCAGAAACCGATTTAGAAATTGGCGATAATGCCGAGTCAAATTCCTGAGAATCAAGTTTGAGGTTTTCTAATTGAAAGTTAATAACCGTGAGTTGTTGCCCAGCATCGTCGTGCAATTCTTGCGAAATGTTTTGCAAAACTTGTTCTTGGGTTTCGAGAATGGTGTTGTTGATTGTTTTTTGGAAATCGAGGTCTTTCTGGAAAATTATTTGGTTGTGTTTGATTGTTTTTTGAATGTAAAGTCGAATAATTATCACGCAAAAAACCACAACTATTGTAATAAATAAAAGTGCGATAATGATTCCAAAAGCAATGTCTTTAAGCATTTTTTAGTTTTCGTTCGCGGTAGATGTAAATGTTTATTAAGGAATAATAGATTATGTTGACGAAATAAGAAATAATAACATATAATTTAATTCCAAACAATTGATATTTCATAAGTAAAACATTATTGAAACTTATTATTAAACTAAAACATAGAAAAAACAACATTGGAGCAGTTATTAAAACAAAAACATTCGATTTAAAAAACAATAAATCTTCCATTTTTATTTTGTTTAAAATGCCTTTCAGAAAAAGTAAAAAATAAATTAAAGAACCGAAAACAAATGTTTGAGTATTGAATTTATCAATTCCTTGAAAAAAAAACAGGTTTATTAAACTAAAAATTAAAAATAAAGCAATAAAAATAAATTTGTATTTAGTTTCAAAAGCATTCAAATTTAAAAAAATCCAAATCAAACAATTGACTAGAGCATATAAAGACATATTTAGACCCAAAGGTAAACCTTGAATAATTCTTAGAGATGATAATAGTTCATTCAAAAAACTTAAAGAAATAATAATAATTAATGGCAAATAAAATCTATTGTTTTTTCTTAAAAAAATTAAACCAAAAATAAAAGTAGAAAATACTAATAATTTTATAAAAGTAATTTGCTCTATAAAACTGTTTAGCATTTATCTATAATTTACGATATATGTCTCTAATTAATTTCAATAGTGGTGAAGGATTATTCAATGGTATATCCGACATGTCATAATTTGAAACACCCATTATGGCATCATTTGTTTCAAAAAGAATTATTGTTTTATTATTATATTTACCTTTTGCAAATTTAAAAATTGCTGTGTCTGGTATTGTTCGACTGTTTTTAATACGATAATTCAATTCGATACTTTTTAAAAGCGGTATTGAGTAGCAAGATGGATAATCCGTGAATGGAACTTTACTTGTGAGTTCAATAAGCGAATCTTTCTCATCATCATAATTGAATGTAAGGTACTCATCGTAGCATTTATTTTCTAGTTTTACTTTAATATCTGCCCATTTATATGATTTGAATTCTACCTTGTCTAAGCTTCCCCAAAAAGCTTGTAGATAATTGTTATATTTAACTTTATTATTTGCCGAATTCATTTTATGTATTCCTTCAATTTGACTTAATAAAGCTTCATTTTCACAAACAATCGAACCACAATCTTTTAATAATTCTGCGATTTTGTTATTAGTTAAAGAACTAGAATCTGCAATTGCCAAGATTAATTGTTCCTTACAAGCTTGATTCGGATTAACAGGATTTGAAATAACAGGCTTAGATTTGTCTTTGCAACCGAAAAATGAAAATAAAACAATCCCAAGAAACATTACAATTTTCTTCATAATTAAATTTTTTTAAAATTAATAACATTTCCAAAACTACAAATAATTTCTTAAAAGAATAGCAATAATATTAAATATTTTACAAATTTAGGTAAAACACTAGCTAAATAGTGTTTTGCCTAATCGGTAAAAAGACATAATAAAATTATTAAAACATAATTTTTTTATTTTTTATAGCTTTTAATTTGTTAAAATAAATTGTTTGAAAATTAAATAAAAATTTCGGCTTTTAAA
>JAYVBR010000366.1:0-6574 GCA_043750395.1 Bacteroidota bacterium
AGAAAACCCGATTTATGTGTTTCAGGAATTAATCACGGTTCCAATTCGTCAATAAATGTTATTTACTCAGGCACAATGTCAGCAGCAGTAGAAGCTGGAATTGAAGGAATTCCCGCAATTGGTTTTTCGCTTTTAGATTTTGATGCTAATGCCAATTTTGATCACACAAAAATTTTCATAAAAAAAATTGTAACCGAAGTTTTAGAAAAAAAATTACCTAAAGGAACAGTTTTGAATGTCAATATTCCAAAATTTTCAGAAAATGAAATTAAAGGAATAAAAATTTGTCGTCAAGCTGATGCGCAATGGGTCGAAAAATTTGATAAACGACAATCGCCATTTGGCAAAGATTATTATTGGTTAACTGGCGAATTTACAAATTTCGACAAAGATGCAACCGATACCGATGAATGGGCTTTGGCAAATAATTTTATATCGATTGTTCCAGTTCAATTCGATATGACTGCGCACCAACATATTGAGAATTTAAAATCTTGGAATTTTTAGAAAAATAAAAAAAATGAACAAACAATTAATTTTAAAAGATTTAATTTTCGGGTTCGTAATAGGAATAATTACAGCCATTTTAGGCTGTTATTTATTTTTAAATTTTTATACAAAATATAGTTTCATTGAAGGAATTAATGCAATTAAACAAGAAGGATATTTGGGCAAATTAATAGCTTTGAGTGCAGTTTTAAATGTTTTAGCTTTTTTTGTTTTATTAAAGCTAAATAAAGAAGTGGTTGCTCGAGGAATTGTTTTTGCAACAATATTTTTAGCAATATTGACAATGTTTGTGTGATTATTAAAATTATAAAATAAATGAAATATTACATAATTGCTGGTGAAGCATCGGGCGATTTGCACGGTTCGAATTTAATGAAATCAATTTATGTCGAAGATCAATCGGCTGATATTCGATTTTGGGGTGGCGATTTAATGCAAGAGGTTGGCGGAAAGTTGGTAAAACATTATCGAGAATTGGCTTTTATGGGTTTTGCAGAAGTTGTTTTGAACTTAAAAACCATTTTCAGTAACATTAAAACTTGCAAAACCGATATCGAAAACTTCAATCCAGATGTAATTATTTTTATAGATTATCCAGGTTTTAATATGCGAATTGCAAAATGGGCAAAAATTAAAAAAATTAAAACTCATTATTATATTTCCCCACAAATTTGGGCTTGGAAAGAAAATCGTATTAAAGAAATAAAACGCGATTTTGATAAACTTTATGTAATTCTGCCATTCGAAAAAGATTTTTACGAAAAAAAACATCAATTCCCAGTAGAATTTGTCGGGCATCCATTAATAGATGCAATTCACAATCGAGAAATTATTGACAATCTTGATTTTATTTCCAAAAACAATCTTGATTCAAAACCAATAATTGCAATTTTGCCAGGAAGTCGCAAACAAGAAATTGCTAAAATGTTGACGGTAATGTTGTCAATTGTTGACGATTTTCCAGATTATCAATTTGTAATAGCTGGAGCTCCAAGTCAAGAATTTTCATTTTACAAACCCTTTTTAACAAATAAAAATGTTAAATTTATTTCGAATAAAACTTATGATTTATTGAGCAATTCTCGAGCGGCATTGGTAACTTCGGGAACTGCAACATTAGAAACTGCACTTTTTAAAGTTCCCGAAATTGTGTGCTACAAGGCCAATTGGTTTTCGTACCAAATTGCAAAACGAATAATTACTTTAAAATTTATTTCGCTCGTTAATTTAATTATGGACGAAGAAGTTGTTACCGAATTGATTCAAGAAAAATGCAATCGTGAAAATTTAAAATTCGAATTAAATAAAATTCTAGAACCAAATTATTGCAAAAAACTTCTAGAACAATATGATGTTTTAGAGCAAAAATTAGGCGGAATTGGAGCAAGTAAAAAAACAGCAAAATTAATTATTGCCGATTTGAAAAACGTAAAATAGATTAAAAAATGAAAGTATTTCAATTTCCATTAATCAAAATCAGTTTGTTTTTTGTTCTTGGAATTTTGTTTGCATTTTATTTAAAACCTCAACCAAATTTAGTCTTTTCAATATTGTTAGTCGGTTTTATTATTTTAGGATTTTCTTTTTATAAATCAAAAACCAATCTTTTTCAAAATAATTTTTTTGGAATTTTTGCCCTTTTATTATCTTTTTTTATTGGAATTAGTTCTCAAACTATCAATTCTAATCTTTATCTAAAAAATCATTATTTCCATAAAATTGACGATGCCGAAAAACAATATTTGTTGGAAGTTTCTTTAAAAGAAAAACTAAAATTTTCTGAGTATAGCAATCGATTTGTCGCAATTGTTAAACGTTTTGAAAATAAAAAAGCAATTGGGAAAATTATTTTAAATATTCGAAAAGACAGTTCTAATATCAAAAATTTAGAAATCGGTACTATATTAAAAATAAAAGCTTTTGTTGTTAAAAACAAACCAATAAAAAATCCAAATCAATTTGATTATGGCAAATATTTAGAAAATCAAAATATTTATGCCCAAATTTATTGCGATGCTGACGATATTGAAATTTCGTCAATTGTCGATAAAAATATTTGGTTTTATACTGCCAAATTCAGGAACAGAATTATTCGTAATCTTGAAAAAAATGGGTTTTCCAAAAAAGAATTAGCAGTAATTGTTGCCTTAATTTTGGGTCAACAACAAGACATTTCCCCAGAGATTTTACAAGATTATCAGTTTGCAGGTGCAGTTCATATACTATCAGTTTCTGGTTTACACGTTGGTTTTATATTACTATTTGTAGGTTATTTGCTAAAACCTTTTCCAAATACCAAAAAATGGAAAATCAATAAATTAATAATTGTAATTTTAAGTTTGTGGCTTTTTGGTTTTATAGCTGGTTTGGCTCCATCGGTTTTACGATCGGTTGTAATGTTTTCGTTCGTTGCAATTGGTCGGTATTTAGGTCGTGGTGTCAATATTTACAATACTTTATTGGTTTCGGCATTGGTTATTTTATTGTTTCAACCAAGTTTTTTATTTGATGTTGGTTTTCAATTGAGTTATGTTTCGCTGTTTTTTATAATTTGGTTGCAACCATTGTTAGAAAAAATTTGGCAACCTAAAAACAAAATTTCAAAGTTTGTTTGGGAAATAATTACCGTTTCTTTTGCAGCACAAATTGGTGCAATGGGTTTAAGTATTTATTATTTTCATCAATTCCCAGGATTGTTTTTCGTAACAAATTTGATTATTTTACCAACAATGGGTTTCATTCTTGGTTATGGCGTTTTGATAATGATTTTGGCATATTTCGATTTTGCTTCAATATATTTAATAAAAATTTTGGAATGGAGTATTTTGATTTTAAACAAGGTTATTGGTTGGATTGCATCATTTGAACATTTTATTTTGAAAGATATTTCTTTGAATAAAATGATGTTATGTAGCTTGTATTTAATGATTTTTGCAATTGCTATTTATTTCAACAAGCCTAAGTTCAACAAATTAGTATTTGCATTAATGACGATTATTTTATTTCAAATTACAGTTTTTGGGTCTAAGTATTATTATCAAAATCAAAGAGAATTGGTTGTTTTTAATTCCAAGAAAAACTCAATTATTATTGATAGATTTGGTCAAAAATCAACAATTTTTGCAAATGATAGTATTCTTAAAAGTGTTGGCAAAAACTCTAATGTAAAACAATATCTGGTTGGAAATTTTAGTGAAATTAAGTCGAAAAAACAACTTCCAAACTTGCTGTTTTTTAACAACAAAAAAATTTTAATTTTAGGTAGTGTTTTAATAAATCCAAAAGAATTAAAACCAGATATTCTCATTATTACTTATTCTCCAAAACTCAATCTCGAAAGATTTTTGAAAGTTTGCCAACCCAAAACAATTGTTGTTGATGGTTCGAATTTTAAAAGTTATGTGAAGATTTGGAAATCAACTTGCGAAAAATCAGGAATTAATTTTCACTCAACAACCGAAAAAGGTTTTTTTAGGTTAGAATAATCTAGGAAAAAACTTCTTTTAAAACATCTAATGATTTTGGTTTTTTGAAACCACTAAGGTGAATCGTATAATAATCTATCAAAATTTTTAAAATAATTTGTCTTTCGATAACGTGAAATATTTTTTGGTTGTTATCAAACTTTAAATCTATTAATTTCTTAAACAAATTGGTTTCGTGTTCCGTCAAAGAACTTGTGGCTTGAAATTGAGAAAATCTGCCTTCATTTAATTCAAAATGTTTTAATTCGATTTCGGAAATATCCGGATAAAAACCTAAATATTTAGTAACTCCAAGCATTAAAATCAAATGAAAATTTGCAATTTCGGTATTATTGTCTAACCAGTAAAGCGCAGTTTCTAAAAAAGTAAATAGATTTTCGTTTTTTTCTTCTTCGTGAATCGAATGGTGCAAAATTTCTGAAATAAACATCACAATTGTGCTCTTGAATATGTTAGAATGTATTGTTTTAAAAGGTTGCGCAATTTTTATTTCTTTAAAACTTTCTAAAGTTCCTTTGTTTTTATGAACAGCTTCGATTTCAAGAATTGTTAAAGGCTGAAAATAAGCGATTTTTTGACTTGTTTTACGAGAAGAAAAAGCATCGCGAACAAAATAAGATTTCAAACCATCAGAAAGCGTGAAACATTTGACTATCAAACTTTTTTCTTGAAATTTCAATGCCGAAATGACAATTGCTTGAGTTTTAACTTGCATAGATAATTAAAATAAATTTATAATTACCTAATAATCATTACTTTATTGACTTTAGTTTCTAATCCATCTTGCGAAGAGACAAAAACCATATATACGCCCGATGCAACTTTATATTTTCCAAAAGCAGTCGTATCCCATTCGATTGTTCCTCCTTCTGAGGTTGTTTCGAAAACTAAGCTGCCTTCAATGTCGGTTATTTTGACTGTTGCTTTGTCTAATAATCCGCTAACTTTTACTGTGTCGTTATAATTCGGACGAACCGGATTTGGATATACATAAACGTTATCAAGATTGTCATTTCCTTTGGTTGATACGCCTCTAAAAGAAATCATTCCTTTGTCGGTAGCAATAAATACTTCGCCAGTTTTTGGATCAATATCAATATCAACAATCAGATTGCTAGGCAACGGAGAATCATCAATCGTGAAATGATAAATTGTTTTTTGTCCATTTGGAGATATTAAAAATACTCCAGAATCAACTGTGCCTATCCATTTTCTATTGGCTCCATCGACAACAATATCAGTAATGTGTTGTTCATACAAAAGCTCCTGCCCTATTCCGTCTTCTTCGATGACTATATTGGTAGAATTTACTTGTCCAGGATTCAGAAAATTATCTACCGACGAAACTATCCTTAGTCCAGAAGTTGTGCCAATCCATAACTGGTTTTTGTTATCAATTGCTACTGCTCTAACGTCTCTACTTGGTAAATTTCCGTTGTCAACTCCACCTGCAATTTTCTTTAAAATATTGCCATTTTCGTTATATGCAATTACTCCATTAAATCTTGATGAAATCCATTTAGTATTGTTTTTATCTATAACGATGTTGTTGTAATCGCAACTTAAAAAATCATTCATAACTGGTTCAACCGATATTGATTGCCAAGTGTTGTCTTTTTTAAGGATTTTAATTGCGTTTTTTACTCTTAAATTAGTAACCCATAGATTTCCTGTTTTGTCGAAAGCGACACCATTAATTCTAATTAAATCTGCTCCAACAATATTTTCGACATTTGTTAGTGGACTATTTGTAGCATTGTATAATACTGTCGGAATTTCATTTTCAACTTTCAATAATCCTGAGGCAAATGAACTAAAATAAATTTGATTTGGATTTTCTGGATTTGTAGCAATTTTACAAATTGCTTTAGTATCTAATAATCCTGAGTAAGGCTTATTGGTCCAGCCATTTTCATCGAATTTGCTTATTCCGAATTTATTTAAACCCGTAAATGCAATATATATAGAAGGATTGTACTCAACATTATATCCTCCATAACAGACCCATAATTTATTGGGAGTTGCATTCATTGAAAAAATCGCGTTTCTAATTGGTCCGTTAGGTGTAATATTATTAAATATTGTTGGGTTATTTAAAGTGGTTGTTAATAATCCGTTTTCAAAAGTTCCAATAAAAATTGAGTTGTTTATAAATGAAGCGCAAGTAAAAACTGGAGGTAAAACTGAATCTATTGACAAATTATTTATTGACGATATGTTGTTTAATTGATTATTAAATACATAAACATTATTTGAATTGGTTACAGTTAAGTTGTTTTCAAAAACTCTAAAATCTTTTATTTGAGAAAAAGTAGTAAAAAACAAAGTCGGAACGTTACCTATAAACTTGTACAAACTATTATTAGAATTAGACGCAACTAATTGATTGTTAATAGTGGAAATTCCTGACCAATATCCTACATCAAAAATCTGCCATTGACTAAAATCATTCAAATTAGTATTAGATAAATCTCCTTTTTTTATACCATTATTTATAGTTACAGCATAAATAGAATTGTTTAAAACCGTAGTTTGTAAAACTTCTTGATAATCAAGTAATGTTGATCCTAGAAAATAAG
>JAYVBR010000367.1:0-2816 GCA_043750395.1 Bacteroidota bacterium
TCCAGATAATCCTAAATTAAACGCAATTCTACGAGCTTGAAAACCTTGTAATCCAACATTTGGATCAATTTCTTCTGTAAAAATTAAATGTGGTGTGTGCTCAGCAACTTCTTCAATATCCATTCCACCTTCGGTAGAATACATAATCATATTGCGTGCTCTACCTCTATTTAGTAAAACAGACATATAAAATTCTTCAATTTCAAACTCACCAGGATTGTAAACATCTTCGGCAACTAAAACCTTATGAACTTTTTTTCCTTCAGGCGGAGTTTGAGGTGTAATTAATTGCATGCCAATAATTTGTTCTGCAATTTCTTCTACTTGTTGCAAGTTTTTGGCAAGCTTTACGCCACCACCTTTTCCGCGTCCACCAGCGTGAACTTGGGCTTTAATTACGTGCCAACCTGTGCCAGTTTCGGCAGTAAGTTGTTTTGCTGCTGCAACCGCTTCTTGCGGATTATTAGCAACATAACCACGTTGAATTTTAACGCCATAACCGGCCAATATTTCTTTTCCTTGATATTCGTGAATGTCCATAGAACTAGTTTATTTAATAGAAATGCAAAAATAGAAAAAATGATTAATATATAAGGTATAAATTTCAATAGTTTTTTAGAAGCCAATCCTGCTGTCATTTCTCTCGTTCTTTAGAACGAGATTCCCTTCCATCGGGGCTTTTGGATTTTCGTTATGTCAAAATTCTGCGCTTTAAAACAATCTTAATAAATCCATAAAAGACATATATTTTATTCTTGAAAATCATATATTTGTTTGAAAATTAAGGTTTTGGATTTTAATCGATTAAAAAACTTTTTTAAATGAAAAAAAATATGAAAACAACTTTTATTTTTTTAGTATTCTATATAGTCGGAATTTCTTGTTATTCTCAAGATTTAGAAGAAGTATTTGCGACTAAATGCGGGGTTTACCAACCTGTTAAAATCGCAAACGAAGAATTAGAATACGAAATAATCATAATCGATGCTGGTTTTAACACTTGGTTAAACAGTCGTGCATTTGCTAGAAATTATCATTCAGAATCTTTTTTAGAAAATAAAAATCAATTTTTTGTAGCAGAATGGAATCGTCGTGTGCTTGAACCACAACGATTTGACCCAATGTTATACGAAATGCAAATTAATTACGACCCAAACATTCATTATGGATTTGAGGTTAATTATTTGATTTATAACTATATGATTTATTTTCAAAATACCTACAAACAAAGACTTTGGGGTTATGTTTCTATTCGATAGTTTCAAGTTGTAAATTAAAATATAAATTATCTAATATTAAATTAGCTTTTTCTATTTTTACAAAATGATAAAAGTTACAATTATTGGTTCTGGAAATGTAGCACAACATTTAATTTCGGCTTTCTCGAATCAAGAAAACATTGAACTTTTTCAAGTTTTTGCAAGAAATAAATCTAGTATTTCTCATTTAATAAATCTAAATAAAATTGTTTCTGATTATAAAGATTTATTAGAAGCAGATTTATACATCATCTGTGTTTCTGATAATGCAATTCAAGAAGTTGCATCTAAAATTCCTTTCACAAATAAATTAATCGCTCATACTTCTGGAAGTTTTTTAATAAATGATTTAGATTCCAAAAACCGAAAAGCAGTTTTTTATCCGTTGCAAACTTTTTCGAAAAACCAAGAAGTAAATTTTCTAGAAATTCCAATTTGTTTAGAAGCGCAAAACGAACAAGATTATCAAATTCTTGAAAAAGTTGCTCAATCAATTTCTAATTCTATTTATGAAATAAATTCTGAACAACGAAAAGCTTTGCATGTTTCGGCAGTTTTTGTTTGTAATTTTGTCAATCATTTGTATCAAATTGGTAATGATATTTGTGAAGAAAACAATGTCGATTTCGAAATCTTGAAACCTTTAATTCAAGAAACTGCCAATAAAATCATTTCGCTTTCGCCAAATGAAGCACAAACTGGACCAGCAAAACGCAATGATTCGCAAACAATCAATTCGCATTTGCAATTATTATCAAACGAAAATCAAAAAGAAATTTACAAATTACTAACCAAATCAATAATCGATAATGGCAAAAAGTTATAAAGAAATAATGAATGAAATTACGACATTTATTTTTGATGTAGATGGCGTTCTTACCGACGGAACTGTAAATGTTTCCGAAACTGGCGAAATGCTAAGAACAATGCACATTCGTGATGGTTTTGCAATGAAAGCTGCAATAGAAAGTGGCTATAATGTTTGGATTATTTCTGGCGGTAGCAATGCTGGAGTTCGAATTCGTTTTGAAAATTTGGGAATCAATGAAATTCATTTAGCATCGCCAGATAAGGTTTTGACATTCAATAAATTAATAGAAAAATACAATATAAATCCAGAAAATGTGCTGTATATGGGCGACGATATTCCTGATTATCACGTTATGAAATTGGTCGGTTTACCAAGTTGCCCACAAGATGCTGTTCCAGAAATTAAATCAATTTCTAATTATATTTCTCATATAAATGGTGGTCGCGGAGCAGTTCGAGACGTAATCGAACAAGTTATGAAAGTACAAGAAAAATGGCATTTGTATTACAATGGACAGTTTTAGTTTTAAGTTGGCTATGATTAATAAACTATTTAACTAAAAAAATATTTTTTAGGCATTCTTACTATTTGTCATTTCGACGAAGGAGAAATCTTACGTTTGTTGCTCACTTTTGTTGCTCACTAAATAAATATTTCTCCTACGTCGAACTCGATTTTATGACCCGAAGCCTGAAAGAGCGAATTGCGATTTAGCAAACAATGACAAATTTTAATAAATAATTTAA
>JAYVBR010000368.1:0-2813 GCA_043750395.1 Bacteroidota bacterium
CAAAAACTTGAAATTAAAATTTTAAATATTGAAGATATTGAGTTTCTGAAAAAAAGATTAAATTCAAGATATAAAGTCTTGTTTTTTCTTTGTCTAATATCGCTTTGGTTACTATATTTAGATTATCAATTATTAAAAACATTTAGAAATCAACTTTTAATAATAATTGAAGATAATTTTGGAAAAAACTTAACAGTCATAATAGTTTCTATTATAATTTACTCTTTAACATTTTGGTTTACAAAAAAAGTATTGAAAGAAAAGAATAAATTACTTGAAAATAGAAAATTAGAAGGACATATTGAAGTAGTTAACAAAAAAATAATTAAAGATAAAGTTGAACCATATTGTAGTGATAATTATGAGATTACTGTTTATTGTGATATAGAAAATAAGAATAAGAATGTGTCAATTTGTAAAAAATATTTTGAAGAAATCAATATCGGTGACATAGTTTGGATACAATATTATTTAGACAGCAATTATATTAAAACATTAAATTTTAAAGAACAAGAAATTAGGAATAAACCATTTTATGTATAATAAACCATCGCACAACAGCGGTTTGCAAAAATTGGGGTTTTGGTCTTGACTTTACACATTGTTTTGTACTTTTGTGTTCAGTGATTAACCGAAGTTCAGGCTAACCAAATCCCCAACTTCTGCAAGCCACGAGACGTTGGCAGATATTATACCAAAAAAACGAAAAAAATACAACAAATGAACATACTCAAAAAATTAGATATAAGACCAGAAACAGTTGAATCAGTTTTCAATCATTATCAAAATAGAAATTTGCTTGTAAACAGAAAATATCAAAGAAAACTAGTGTGGACAATTGAAGAAAAGGAAAAATTTATTGAAAGTATTTCCTATGGTTTTCCCGTACCTTTAATTTTGGTTGCATTGTCCAAGTACAAGTCTGATACTGTTTATGAAATAATTGATGGAATGCAAAGATTAAATGCAATAATTTCATTTATTCAAAATGAATTTCACTTAAATGGGAAATTTTTTAATTTAGATACTTTGGCAACTACCAAAGTATTAAAAGATAAACATAAAATCACTCAAAAAACTCCAAGTTTATCTATTGAAGAGTGTATAAATATTACTTCATATCAATTGCCTTTTTCTGTTTCTTCTTATAATGAGGAAGATAAAATTGAAGAAATATTTAGAAGAATAAATTCTTATGGGAAAACATTGTCCAGTCACGAATTACGACAAGCAGGATCATTAGGTATTTTACCAAAATTAATAAGAGCAATTTCTGAAAATATTAGAGGTGATATTTCTCATTCAGATAAAATTCTTTTGGGAAATATGAGAAAAATTAGTTTAAATAACAAAAGTTTAAACTACGGAATTGATTTAAGAAATGTGTTTTGGTTCAATCAAGAAATATTAACACAAAATAATATTCGAGCGTCGAGAGATGAAGAATTGATTGCACATTTGATTACAGCAATTTTATTAGATTATGAAATAAATATAAGTTCAACTTCATTAGACAAAGTTTATGGTTTAAACGATGATGACGATGAAAATATTGATATAGAGGATAAAATCAAACGATATGGTGGTGTTGACTTTTTAAAAAATCAATTTGAATCAATCTTTCTGGAATTAAAAACAACATTGTCAAAATCAGATAAAAATTTCAGAAATTTATTATTCAAAAAAGAAAATAAATATACAAATAATTCATTTCAAGTAATTTTTTTAGTTTTTCATAAATTACTGGTAAAGAAAGAATTAAAAATAAATGATTACACTAAATTAAATAAAGAACTTGATGGTTTAGGAGACAAATTAATAACTCCGCATAGTGATGAAATTAGACATCGTTCTGCTCGTAAAAGATGTATTGAATCAATTTGTGGTGTAATTGAAAAACACTTTTCAAAAAGAGATGAAACAGACCCAGTATTGAGTAATGGTGTAATCAAATTAGAAAGTTTACTTGCTGGTTCCAAGACTGAAAACACATCTTATGATTATAAACAAGGAATATATCAAATGGATGATTCAAATAAGGATATCAAAGAAAAAGTTTTAAAAACTTTATGCTCATTTGTAAATGCTGGACGTAACTCTGTTGGATATGTAATACTTGGAGTAGCGGATAATAAAAATCAATCTGAACAACACAAATTGTTTTACTCATCAACATCTAAAGTTTTTGAAAATTTCCACATAACAGGAGTAGATGATGAGTCTAAAAAACATTGTAAAAATTTAGATGAATACAGAACAAAATTAGAACAATTCATCAAAACATCTGACATACAACCCGAATTTTATAAACATCAAATATTGAAAAACATTGATTTATTCACTTATTATGACAAGTCAGTAATAATTCTAAAAATTACATCAACAACAGATCCATTAAAACTAAATGGTAAATTTTATCATCGACAAGGAACAAGTACAGAAGAAATACCTTTAAGTCAAGAAAGACAATTATGGGAATTATTCATAAAATAACATCTGCCAACAGCGGTTTGGCGCAATTGGGGTTTTAGGCAAACTTCAAAGTTGGTTTTGTACTTGGAAGTTCAGTCTTTTATTTATACATTCGGCTAACCAAATCCCCAACTGACGCCAAGCCACGTGACGTTGTGTGCAACCCGAGAGCGACAGAATAGCGAATAGAGAAAATGAAAATTAGAAATCTATATATTAATTAGAAAATATCATTTATTCGAACAACCAAATTGTTTAACTGACTTTAAATATTGTTCACATTATTAAACATTTCGTTCACAAGTATAAATATATTAAATATAAATTGCATCTTTTTATCT
>JAYVBR010000369.1:0-6562 GCA_043750395.1 Bacteroidota bacterium
ATGCTCATTTTACAGCATTTCAATTAAAAAATCCTGAAGCAGGAAAAAACATTTTGAAAACCGCACTTGATTTGCCATTAAATCAATATCAAACAGCCGATTTAAAAATGGAAATGGCGGACATTTTGTTGTTTCAAGAACGATTCAATCAAGCTACAATTATTTATACACAAATCGAAGATGACTTAAAAAACGATACAGTTGGTCACGATGCAAGTTTAAAAATTGCCAAAACAAGCTATTTTCAAACTGATTTTGTTTGGGCAACCAAGCAATTAAAAGTTCTAAAATCATCGTCAACTCAATTAATTGCTAACGATGCTATTGATTTATTTTTATTAATAAATGACAATACCGTTGCCGATTCACTTCAAGTTGCATTAAAAAAATTCGCTCACGCCGATTTTTTATCATACCAAAACAAACCTATTGATGCTTTAGCAGAATATCAAAAAATCTTGAAAGATCACAAAGGTCAAGAAATAGAGCCAGTCACATTATTTAAAATTGGTAAAATATTCGAAAATCAAGGCGATTATGTTTCGGCATTGTCTAATTATCAAATGATTATTGATGGTTTCAAAGATTGTATTTATTTAGACGAAGCCAATTATTTTTCGGCTGAAATCTATAATAATCAAATAAAAGACACCGAAAAAGCCAAAAAATATTACGAACAAATTATTTTCAAACACGAAGACAGTATTTATTTTACTGATGCCAGACGAAAATATAGAGCTTTGCGTGGCGATAAAGAAGTAGCCCCCTAACCCCGCCGCGGCGGGGGGACTCTCAACTTAATTAATAAAACAGTACAAATATTTATTAAATATTTTAAGTCAAAAATAATATTAAAACCCTACCAAACCCTAGTAGGAATTCCCCCGCCACGGCGGGGTTAGGGGGCATCATGATAATCTACAACGTCACAATAAACATACACGAAAGTGTTCACAACCAATGGCTTACTTGGATGCAAACCAAACACATTCCAGAAATTCTAGCCACCAAAAAATTCTCATCGGCAAGAATCGTTAAGGTTCTTATCGAAGAAGAAATGGGCGGAACAACTTATTCTGTTCAATTTACAACCGACAGTAAATCCACATTACAAAAATATTACAACGAAGATGCACCAGCATTTCGAGAAGAAGGTCAAAAACTTTTTGGCGATAAAATGTTGGCTTTTAGAACAGAGTTAGAATTGATTTCCGAGCATTTTTAGTTTATTACAAAAACATCTTGAAGTCGCAAATTGCGACTTCAAGAATAATAAATAAACAAATTGGAGGTCGCAAATTGTGACCTCCAATTTATAAAAAAACAAAACTTTTAATTTATGAGTGACAAAATTTCTATAATTCCTGACGATACAGTAATCAATAAAATTTACTTTATCAGAAACAAAAAAGTAATGATAGATCGAGATTTGGCAATGCTTTACGGTGTTGAAACTAAACGTTTGAAAGAACAAGTTAAAAGAAATTTAGAAAGATTTCCTGAAGATTTTATGTTCGTTTTATCTAAAGAAGAATTCCAAAATTGGAGGTCGCAAATTGCGACCTCCAATTCAGACAAAATGAGTTTGCGTTATGCTCCAATGGTTTTTACCGAACACGGCGTTTTAATGTTGTCAAGCATTTTGAGCAGCGAAAAAGCAATTCAGACTAATATTCAAATTATGAGAATATTTACAAAAACCCGACAAATGTTGATTGACAATTCAGATTTAAGAATTGACTTCGAAATAATGAAAAAGAAAATCGATAATCAAGGAAAAAACTTAGAACTTGTTTTTCAATATGTTGATGAATTAATGGACAAAAAAGAAAATCCAACAGAAAGACCAAAAATTGGATACAAGAAATAGTCACTAATACTGGATTTTTTCTCAAGAAAAACATTTACGCCTTTGTGCCTTCGTGGCGAAAACAATAGAAATTATGGAAGCAGTAAAAGCCAAAAAACACCTCGGACAACATTTCCTAAAAGACGAAAGTATCGCAAAAGCAATTGCCGACACCTTAAATCTTGAGGGTTACAACGACGTTTTAGAAATTGGACCAGGAATGGGCGTTTTAACAAAATATCTTTTAGAGAAACAAACCAATGTTTATGTCATTGAAATCGATACCGAATCGGTGACTTATTTAGATGAAAATTATCCGAAACTAAAAGATAAAATCATCTCGAAAGATTTCTTGAAATACAACATTAACGAAATTTTCGAAGGCAAACAATTTGCAATTATTGGCAATTTCCCTTATAATATTTCGACTCAAATAGTTTTTCGATGTCTCGAAATGCGTTCGCAAGTGCCAGAATTTGCAGGAATGTTTCAAAAAGAAGTTGCCGAACGAATTTGCGAAAAAAAAGGAACTAAAGCCTACGGAATTTTATCGGTTTTAGTACAAGCATTCTTCGAAGCAGAATATTTATTCACAGTCGATGAAACGGTTTTTATTCCGCCACCAAAAGTAAAATCAGGTGTTTTGCGATTGCGCCGAAAAGAGAATTTCACTTTGCCTTGTTCAGAAAAACTGTTTTTCACGGTTGTAAAAACAGCTTTTCAACAACGAAGAAAAACCTTGCGAAACAGTTTAAAAACATTAAATTTGTCGGATAATTTACGCGAAGACGATGTATTTAATCTTCGCCCAGAACAACTAGATTACAATCAGTTTATTGCATTGACCCAAAAAATAGAAGCCGATGGAATTTAAAATCAGCAAAGATCTAATCAAAGAATTAGAGCAACTCATTCTCAATAAAGACGACCAACAACTCGAAGTTTTATTGAACGATTTGCACCACGCTGATATTGCCGAAATTCTCGACGAACTCGATTTCGATGAAGCAACCTATATTTTCAAGGTTTTAGATTCCGAGAAAACAGCCGAAATTCTGTTGGAACTCGAAGACGATTTGCGAGAAAATATATTAAGTAGACTTTCGCCAAAAGAAATCGCTGAAGAGCTTGACGAACTCGAAACCAATGATGCAGCCGATATTATTGGAGAATTATCGCAAGAAAAAAAACAAGAAGTAATCTCTGAACTTCAAGACGTTGAACACGCCAAAGACATTGTCGAATTATTGCGTTTCGACGAAGACACTGCTGGTGGATTAATGCACAAAGAACTTGTTAAAGTCAACGAAAATTGGAATGTCTTGACCTGCATTAAAGAAATGCGCATTCAAGCCGAAAATATTTCTCGCGTACATTCAATATATGTAGTCGATGACGAAGACCGATTAAAAGGTCGATTATCGCTTAAAGATTTACTTACAACATCAGCAAGAACACCAATAAGCGAAGTTTATATCAAAAAATTAAACTCGGTAAAAGTCGATACCGAAGATGTTGAAGTTGCCCGAATAATGCAAAAATACGATCTCGAAGCAATTCCAGTTGTTGACGAATTGGGTCGATTAGTAGGACGAATCACAATTGACGATATTATTGATGTAATCAAAGACGAAGCCGATCAAGATTATCAATTGGCAGCAGGAATCTCGCAAGATGTCGAAGCCGATGACAGCATTCTCGAACTCACAAAAGCACGTCTGCCGTGGTTAGTTTTGGCACTTTTGGGCGGATTTATATCCGTAAAAGTCCTCGGGTTATTTGAAGGAGCTATGCTCGAACACGCCAATTTATTCTTTTTTACACCATTAATTGCTGCAATGGCTGGTAATGTTGGCGTACAATCATCGGCAATCATCGTTCAAGGTTTAGCAAACAACACATTAAGCGGCACACTTTTTAACCGATTAATAAAAGAGGTTTCGCTAACATTATTAAACGGATTTATCTTGGCGACAATTTTATTTCTTGGAAGTCATTTTTTACTTGGAGTAAATTTAAATGTTTGCATAACAGTTTCAATATCATTAATTTCGGTAATAATTATTGCATCTCTAATCGGAACATTTGTACCTTTATTACTCGAAAAATACGGCATCGATCCCGCGCTGGCAACCGGACCATTTATCACGACAAGCAACGATATTTGCGGTATATTAATTTATTTTTCGATTGCAAAATTGATTTTAGGTTTTTAGAATTATTTGGGCATTACCTCGTCCCAAAAGACGAGGTCGGGCTATTCATTACAATCTTTTTTTGTCTCGTTGAAAAAACGAGACAAAAAAAGGATTTTCATTTCTATCCCTAATGCAAAACAATAGCACTAATAATAGTACATTTTTAGAACAACAAAATTTATAACATCAAAACACATAAGTAATATAAAAAAATAGGTTATGTTTTATAATAATGTTGGTATTTCAAACTCTTTATTTCATTGAAATAAAACTTCTATTTGTCATTGCTTCGCCAGTTCACACTCAGGCTCGAGTCCGACGATAGGAGAAATCACATAAATCGAGCAACTAATGAGATTTCTCCTATCGTCGAAATAACAAAATAGTAACCAAATTATGAAAATCCACAACTTTCTAAAACATAACCAAAAAATATAAGTCTATCTTGCTTATTGAAGATAAATCAATTACACTTTTTGAAACTTGTGAAAAATTTTTGCTCTTTGTGTTTAAAAAATAAAAATTAAAATGAACATTCACATCATCGGCGGTGGCAATCTTGGCGTTGCAACTGCAATCGGAATTACAAAATATACAACCAACAATTCGGTAACAATAACACGAAGAAACATTTCTAGCATTCAATATTTGGAAAGTGACGGAATAATTTTTCACCCAGCAATACTAAAAATATCGAAAATGCAGATTTAGTAATTTTAACCATAAAACCTTTTCAAGTCGATTTGGTTTTAGAAGAAATATTGCCTTTTCTAGAAAATAAAACCATAATTGCATCCGCAGTTTCTGGTTTATCGATTGATGAATTGCAACAAAAAACCAATGCTAAACATTCTATAATTCACATAATGCCCAACATTGCTATTCGTTTTGGACAATCGGCAACTTGTATTTCATTCGAAGAAAGCGATAAAATGAAGTTCAAAAAGTCTTCGATTTGTTCAATAATCTTGGAACAGTTGCAATAGTTGACGAAAAATTAATGGATGCAGCGACCGTTCTTGGTGCTTGCGGAACAGCATACGCGTTGCGTTATATTCGCGCGTCAATGCAAGCCAGAATCGAAATTGTTTTCGATGCTGCAACAGCACTTTCAATAGCATCGCAAACCGCCAAAGGTGCGGCAACAATGGCGCTTGAAGAAAAAATTCATCCAGAACAATTGATTGATCGTTTAACAACTCCACAAGGTTGCACAATAGTAGGTCTCAACGAAATGGAACACGAAGGTTTTAGTTCATCGTTAATAAAAGGTATAAAAACTTCTTTAAAAAAGATAAAAGGATAAACTTAATTTTCAAATTTTTTAATTTCAAAACTTTCGCCGTCAAAAATGCCGTAAGTAAAATATCCAATCCAATCACCGAGATTTATGTATTCCGAATTTTTACCAACCTCGATTTTCATTGGTAAATGTCTGTGACCAAAAACAAAATAATCATAATGATTGGTTTCGAGTTTTCTTTTGGCATAAGCAACAAGCCATTCGTTTTCTTCGCCAAGAAACTTGACATCATCTGCACCTGAAATTAGTTTATTTTTTACAGATAAATATTGGGCTAACTTCATACCAATATCAGGATGCACCCATCTATAAATCCATTTAGAAAAAGGGTTTGTGAAAACTTTTTTCATCCTTTTGTAACCCAAGTCTCCTGGCCCTTTTCCGTCACCGTGACCAATAAGAAAAGTTTTGTTGTTAAATGTAAATTCTTGATTGTCGTGGTAGACTGGAATATTGAGTTCTTTTTGAAAATAATCATTCATCCATAAATCGTGGTTTCCAACAAAAAAATAAATTGGAATTCCACTATCACGAATTTCTGCAAGTTTGCCAAGAACACGAACAAAACCTTTAGGAACAACAGTTTTGTATTCGAACCAAAAATCAAAAAGATCTCCAAGTAAAAAAATAGCTTCTGCATCTTTTTTCACTTCATCAAGCCATGAAACAAATTTTATCTCTCTTGGAAAACTTAATTCAGGAGTTGGAGCACCAAAATGTTGATCAGATGCGAAATAGATTTTTTTTAGTAAATTCAAGGTTTTTTCTTAATATTTTAAATAATAATCAAATTTAAACAAAAAGTATTTTGAAAACTAATTATTTTTCTGAAATTGATTTTTATCGATTTTAATTGTATTTCAACGATTTTTATCAACAAATTTTACCAAATTGTTAATAACATTTGTTTTTTATATATATTTGACATTATTTTTGAGTTTATATAACATAAATTTATGATAAAAATCAAATTTTTAATAATATTACTTTTAATTTCGTTTACAGGTTTTTCTCAAATTTTAACACCTTTTGAAGGATTTGAATCTGCAACATTTCCACCAACCACTCCAGCAAATTGGGCGGTTTTTGACAATGGTGTAAGTGCTGGGGGAATCAATAACAAAAACTGGGTTGCACTTGGAACTCCACTTGCCTTAATAAATGAGGGTTTAAAGTCAGCATATATGGACGGTCGCCAACAAATTGGTATAG
>JAYVBR010000370.1:0-2809 GCA_043750395.1 Bacteroidota bacterium
ATTACGTGAGCAACTTATGAGATTCCTCCTTCGTCGGAATGACAACAAACCAACAAATTTAGCTTTTAATAAAAGCTGTAAATATTAGAATTAAGCGATTCAACTTTTAGAATCAATCGCTGAAAACATAAAAATCGAACCCAAACATTTCATAAATAGAGATAAAAAAAATAATTTTTTACTCGATTTAATTGATTTTTCAAATGCCGATTATTTAGTTACTAACGATAAGGATTTACTAGAGCATAATCCGTTTTTAACTGCAAAAATTCTAAACCCAAACGATTTTGAAAAACTCTTTTAAATAAGTTTCAGTATTAAAATGCTAACCGAATATTGATTATTGATTATTAGTAAAATGCATTACGACTTTAACTTCTACTCCTCGCTCCTACTCATTGCCTTTTCGCAAGGATTAATTTATAGCATTTTATTATTAAAAAAAGCGATTCAAACCGAAAGTAAACCTAACTATTGGTTGAGTTTGTTTGTGTTTTTGTGTAGTTTATATGTTGCGCCTTGGATGTTAGGTTTTGCGGGCTGGTATGACAATCAGCCATATCGAAGCAGTAAAAGAAATGTTTCAAAAAGGCGAACACAAAAAATCTACTTTAATAGGAATTGCTTATGATTGCGGATTCAATTCTAAAGCAACTTTTAATCGCGCATTTAAGAAAAATACTGGAAAATCACCAAAAGAATTTATAGAAAAAATATTTTGTAAATGAATCGAATTGTAATTAATTTAATTGTTGGAGCGTCATTAATATTGACCTTTTTAATATTTTCAAATCCGAATAAAAATAATATTGCAGCCAATAAATGGCTTAGTTTATTTGTTTTGTGCTTTTTCTTTTTGAATATCGATGAATTTTTAATTTATAATCAAATTAATGTTCAATATTTTTTTATCAATCAATTTTTCGTTTTTTCGTTGTACTTTATAAGTCCAATTTTTTATTTTTCAGTTTCTTTTTACGTAAATCCAACCAGAAAATGGAAAAACATTGATTATTTACATTTTCTAATCGGGTTGAGTTATTTTTTGATTTATAAAAATATATTTATTTTTTCAAACAACCGGCTAATTTTAGCCAATGAAACCAGCAATAATTTTTTAAACACTGCAAATAATATTTACTTATTTTTCATTTTACCAATTCAAATTTTTGTTTATGTTGGTTATTCTTTTTATTTGATACAAAAACATCAAAAAAACATTAAAAAATTCAGTTCAAATACAAGAGAAATAAACCTTCGGTGGTTACAAAAAATACTGTACTGCAACATATTTTTAGCAGCAATTTTCTTGTTGGATATGTTTTTTCAATGTATAGAATTTGTAAATCTTAGTTACTTTATTGGTCTTTTTTATATTGGATATCATTCTTTAAAACAAAAAGAAATTTTTCCGTTTACCGAAGAAAACAAACTTGACATTCAAAATAGTGTCTATGAAGTTGACAAATACATTATTGAAAAGAAAAAACTACTTACTGACACTCAATTATCTGAAATAAAAATAAGTTTGATTGAATTGTTAGAAAAAGAAAAACCTTATTTGAATTGCGAAATTAGCTTGGTTCAACTCGCCAATTCGCTGTTTATAAAACCTCATATTTTGCCTTATGTAATTAACGAAGGTTTCAATGAAAATTTCAACCAATTGATCAATCGTTACAGAATTGAAGAAGCCAAAAAACTAATAATTGATCCAACAATGAATCGTTTGTCTATTTCTGGAATTGGTTATGAAGTTGGTTTTAATTCCAAATCGGTTTTTAATCATACATTCAAAAAAAATACGGGTTTGACTCCAATTCAATTCAAAAGTGAAAATTTTTCTGATATAAAATAGTACAGAATTATAATTCAATACTTTTTTAAAACCTATTATTCTTATTTTTGGATGAACAAAATCTAACAAATATGTAAGAAGTTATTGAAACTTATTTTTTAAACAAAGTTTTTGCATCTAGTGGCATCACTCAAGACGAATTAAAATTAATTATTCCCAAATATGAAGCTGTAGCTTTCAATAAAAACGACTATTTATTAAAACAAGGTCAAGTCGAAAAAAAATATTGGTTCATAGAAAGTGGTTTCGTTCGATCCTATATTATTGACACCGATGGCAATGACATTACTTTTAATCTTTATGCTTCGGGCGATGTTGTTATTGATTATCCATCGATTTTCTTTTTTGCACCTACTCGAGAAAATATTCAAGCCTTGACAGATTGTGTTTGTTGGGAAATTAGTTTTGACTCTTTTCAAGAATTATTCAACGACATTTCGAGTTATAGAGAACAACAAAGAGGCTTGCTTGTAGGAAGCTATTTTACTTTGAAACAACACAGTATCTCGTTGATTGCAGACCAAGCAAAAGACCGCTATTTAAAACTCTTAAAAGAAAAACCGCATATTATTCAAAATGTTTCTTTAAAACATATTGCAACGTTTTTGGGTATTACCGATACATCACTAAGCCGAATTCGAAAAGAAATTGCAACAGAATAACACTTCTTGTCATAGGACAAGTTTTGCTGTTCAATATTGACCAATCTTTGCATCAGTAATAACAATTAAAACTTAAAATTATGACACAAGTAAAAGAATTTATGTTGCTTTTCAGATTTGAACCAACTACTGAACAACCAACACCAGAACAACTACAAGAAATGGGTAAAAGTTGGGGCGAATTTATTGGCACAATTGCAATGCAAGGAAAATTGGTAAGCACACACCAATTAGGATTTGAAGGAAACCAGATTTTCGCCAACCAAACCATTCAAGAAAGTTTTCATAT
>JAYVBR010000371.1:0-2801 GCA_043750395.1 Bacteroidota bacterium
CTCCATTCATTTGAATAATAACCAATATTTTTCCACATTCTTGTGCAGCATTTGCCAACATATTTAAATTAGAACTTTCGATTTGTGATGAAGCCAAAACCGGAATATGATTGAACAATAATGGTGCTGTAGCTGCTAATGCGGTTGTCTTTAAAAATTTTCTTCTTTCCATTTTTCAAATATTTATACCAATTATATCTATAAAAAAGTCTTAAAAAACAAAGTTGTTTTTCGTCAAGACAAGAATAAAAAACTTTGCTTAGTTTTATTAAGGAAAATTTTTTTGACGATAGATTGGTGAAAAAAACCATTTTTTTTGGCTTTTTTTTTAGGTTTAATTGGTAAATGTTACATTAATTGGTATTCTGCATATTCGACAATTGTTATTAACATTGCGTAAAGTCTTATATCGACTATACTTTTTAAATCTACATCCGAAGGATTTCCCTTATAATCGTACCATGCGCCAGTCCAATATCCATCAGAAACTTGACCTCTTAATAAGGATTGGGTTTTAATTTCATTTTTTACATCTTGACTTAAATCAATTGGCAATAAATATTTTATACATTCGTCAATTAACGCATTTGGATTGCCGCAAATGGTGTCGCCAAATTGATTTACAAATGCAATTTTATCAACTGCTATTCTTGTTGTCAAACCATTATCGGTTTTATTTAATCCATAAAAAAGATATTGAATTAAACCATATCTTCGTTGAATTGAGTTAGAGTTTATCCAATATTCATGAAAATTTGGTTTCTGATAAAATGCTTGCCAACCTGCAACGCTTGGAATCTTGCCCATAGCCTGCTCCATTTCGAATAAAGTATAATTAAAAAGTTTCCAGATTTCGTATTGCGCCTCGTGATTAGTTGCATCAGCAACATTATAATTGATATTGAAAGTTCGCAAACTGCCAAGAATTATATCAAATGGGCTTTTGATATAAACGCCACGATTCGCCATATCGTAGAAATGTTTACTTTTAAAAAGTTTTTCTAAAACAGGCTTAATATTCCAATTATTTGCAACAAAATATTCTGCAAGTGTCGTGATTACGTTGGTTTCTATATTTTCGTCTATGTCATAATACACAAAAAATCTATATAAACGCCTGCAAATGTATTTAGAAACATTTTCAGATTTAGAGAAAATCATATTTATAAAAACATCTATTTCATTGGCTCCAGAATTTGGAATTATTTGATCATTAAAAAAAGATGAAAACTGCTTAGAACCATCGTCGTGGCGATTTGGAATAAAATTGGTAGATTCTAAATTAGTATTTAAGTTTTCAACTTTCCAACCTGTTAAAACTCTAGCAGCTTGAATTACATCTTCTTGTGCATAGATATTGGTATTGTCTTTTCCTAGTGTAAAAAGTTCCATAATTTCGCGTGCAAAATTCTCGTCTGGCGCACCTTTTTTATTCGATTGATTGTTCAAATAATACATCATTGCTGGTTGCGTAGCCATATTTCTAACCAATGATTTGTAATTTCCAGTGGCATTTTCACGCAACATTTTCATGTATTTGTAACAAATTCTTGCTGAATTGGTATTGCAATATTCGTTAGATGATTGCATTACCAAATCAAAATCAATTGGCATTAAATGGTACCAAAACAGTGTCATTTTTTCACGAATTGTAATGTCTTGGTTTAATGCCAAACCCAACTGCCAAGATGCTAAACTAACACTTCGTTGGTAATTGGTATCGTTTCCAATTTCATAATCATTAAAAGCATTGTTGGTCCAATCGGCTCCATAAGGCAAATTGTTTTCGTCTGGCTCTTGATTTTGGTAAAAATTTACTGGCGGATTTGGGGCAATATTAGAAACGTTTAAAACCAAGTCGATTGCATTGTTAAATGGCAAACTAGTCAGTGTGTCAACATCGGTTTTTTTGAATCCAAAACCAGTTCTCTTTAACAAATGCAAAGCTTCGCGAGTTGACCAAGCATCAGTATAAGGTTCTAAACCCGAAAGAATTGGGTTAACTCTTTCTTGAAAATTAGAGTTTTCTGACTTGTTTTTATAAAACTTTTCTGCAGAAGAATAACGCCTTCCGTTGTATATTTTACGGGAATATTTCTCGAATAAAGGATCAATTTGTAGTGCTTTATTCGAAAATTTTTCTTTAATTTTTTGAAATAATTGACGTCTTGAGTAAGTATTATTTCCCATTTTTTGATTGATTGATATATTTTAAACGCTAAATTTAAAAAAAAAGTATGTAGGGAAAGCAATTTATGTGTTAAATTTCGATTTAATAATTTCTGTATCAGTTAAATATAATTATTAAATATTAATTTCATTTAATAAAAGGTTTGTTTTAAATAACACCATTTAAGTGCATAATACCACTTATATAAATAAAATAGCCTAATAAATTTTTTCTAAAAAGAAAAGGTTCGGCAAAATTGCCAAACCTTTTCAAGAAAAAAAACAAAAGTTCATGAAAACTTTTTTTTAAATATCATTGCACTTTTTTTAAATAATAAGCAGTAATATATGACCCACTAGGTTCAGTTAAAATTAAATCGGTGCTTGTTAATTTTTCGATTGTTCTATTAGCACTTGAATAACTTAAAATGTTGTTATTTAAAGTATAAGTAAAAATTTGTGTTTGAGCAACACAAGGACTTGAATGGTCTACCAAATCTATTTTATTATCTGATTTTATGTTTAAGTAATTTCTAACACAAGCTGGCAACGGATCAAAAGATTGCGTGCTAATTATTGTTTGCCCTTCTCGAGTATCGGCTTTTTGATATTCCCATTTTCCGATAATTAAT
>JAYVBR010000372.1:0-6527 GCA_043750395.1 Bacteroidota bacterium
TCTTAGATAATACATTCCGGTTTTTAGTCCCGATTTCCAAGCGTAAAAGTGCATTGATGTTAATTTAGAATAATTCGCATCTTGCATAAACAAGTTTAACGATTGCGATTGATCTACGAAATAACCACGGTGACGTGACATATCTATAATGTCTTTCATTGACATTTCCCAAACGGTTTTGTACAATTCTTTTAATTCTTGTGGAATATTTAGGTTTTGAACTGATCCGTTTTCACGCATTAATTCTTGTTTCAATTCTTCTGTCCAAAGTCCACGTTTTACTAAATCTTCAAGCAAATGTTTATTGACAACAATAAATTCACCTGATAAAACACGTCTTGTATAAATGTTAGATGTGTAAGGTTCAAAAGCTTCATTGTTTCCTAGAATCTGAGAAGTCGATGCTGTCGGCATTGGCGCTACCAAAAGTGAATTTCGAACACCGTTTTTCATTACTTCTTTGCGAAGATTTGCCCAATCCCATCGACCAGAAAGTTCCTCGTCTTTTAATCCCCAAAGGTTGTATTGGAATTCTCCTTTCGAAATTGGCGAACCTTCGAAACTTGAATATGGTCCTTCTTCGATTGCCAATTCCATCGATGCAGTTACGGCTGCAAAATACATTGTTTCGAAAATTTCTTGATTCAATGTTTTTGCTTCGTCGCTTGTAAATGGCAAACGTAACATTATAAAAGCATCTGCCAAACCTTGCACGCCTAATCCAATCGGGCGATGGCGTTTGTTAGAATTTTCGCCTTCGATTACTGGATAATAATTTCTATCGATAACTTTATTTAAGTTACGTGTCACTCTTTTTGTAACCGTAAAAAACAAATCGTGGTTGAATTTTCCGTTTTCGACGAACATTGGCAATGACAATGAAGCAAGATTACAAACTGCAATTTCATCTTTCGAAGTATATTCCATAATCTCAGTACACAAATTCGACGAACGAATGGTTCCAAGATTTTTTTGGTTTGATTTTCTGTTTGCTGCATCTTTGTACAACATATATGGTGTTCCAGTTTCAATTTGTGATTCTAGAATTTTTTCCCATAATTCGTGGGCTTTAATGGTTTTTCTACCTTTTCCAGCTGCTTCGTAATCAGTGTACATTTTCTCGAATTCTTCGCCGTGAACGTCATACAAACCTGGACATTCGTTTGGACACATTAATGTCCAATTTCCGTCTTCTTGCACACGTTTCATAAACAAATCTGAAGTCCACATTGCAAAAAACAAATCTCTGGCGCGCATTTCTTCTTTTCCAGTATTTTTTTTCAAATCCAAGAAATCAAAAATATCGGCGTGCCAAGTTTCTATATAAATTGCAAAACTTCCTTTGCGTTTTCCGCCACCTTGATCTACATAACGAGCTGTATCGTTGAAAACCCTTAACATTGGAACAATTCCGTTCGATGTTCCGTTTGTGCCACGAATATAAGAACCAGTTGCACGAACATTGTGAATAGATAGACCAATTCCACCAGCCGATTGTGAAATTTTTGCCGTTTGTTTTAATGTATCGTAAATTCCGTCGATGCTATCGTCTTGCATTGCTAACAAAAAGCAAGAAGACATTTGTGGTTTTGGAGTTCCAGCATTGAATAAAGTTGGAGTGGCGTGTGTAAAGAATTTTTTAGACATCAAGTCGTAAGTTTCTATTACAGATTTTAAATCGTCAAGGTGAATTCCAACCGAAACTCGCATTAACATATGTTGTGGACGTTCAACAATTTTTCCGTTTATTTTCAACAAATACGAACGTTCCAATGTTTTGAAACCAAAATAATCGTAGTTGAAATCTCTTGTATATATTATGTGTGAATTTAAAAATTCAGCATTTGCTTGGATAACATTATGTACTTCTTCTGACAAAAGGGGTGCTTCTTGACCATTTCTTGGATTGACATAATGATACATTTCGTTCATTGTTTCCGAGAAAGATTTGTTGGTGTTCGAATGTAAATTCGAGATTGCAATTCGAGCTGCCAATTGAGCATAATCTGGGTGCGCAATTGTCATCGAAGCCGCAGTTTCTGCAGCAAGATTGTCTAATTCTGATGTTGAAACGCCGTCGTATAATCCTTCGATTACTCGCATGGCAACTTTTACAGCATCTACTAAATCGTTCAATCCATAACACAGTTTTTTGATTCTTTCTGTGATTTTGTCGAACATTACAGGCTCTTTGTGGCCGTCTCTTTTTACTACGTACATAATTTTGTGTTTTGTGAAAAAGCAAATCCCTTAGCAATTTCGGGGTTAATTGTAATATTTAATTGAAATGATTATTTCGACAAACGAATTAATTTTTTTAGTTCTGCGAAATCTCCGACTTCGTGGACGTGTTTGAAGGTCTTCGACCTTCCGTTTGTAAATTTGCCTTTTTAATTATTTAGGCGGTCAGAGACCGCTTGTCACAATCACGAAGTCGGAGACTTCGCTAAACAAAACTTCGTTTTTTATTTACCAACTAAATCCATTATTAAACAATCTTGAATTTAAAACATCAATAATTGGATTGTCTGCCTTTTGAATTTCTAATAAACCAGTTCCATTTACATAATTACTGGCACTTGAATGTAAATAATGTGATGCTTTTTTAACAATTCCTGCTCGAACTGGATTCAAATGAATATAATCTAGTTTTTGCCAAAGAAACTTTTCTGTATAAGCTTCTTCGGGATGGTTACCATATTGCCAAAATTGATATTTCTCGTTTCTTGAATGGCTTCTGCAAGCAAATTCAAATCTTTTTAACATCCAATCTTTCCTGCTTTCAGGTTCTGATTCTATTGTATCTAAAATATTTCTAGCAGAAATTTTTTAAAATCTCTTATCAAATCAGATAATTTACCGTTTTCTGATTGGATTACCATATGGATATGATTTGTCATTATTACATATCCGTACAATATCATTCCTTTATTTTTAATACAAAAATCTAAACTTTCAATAATAATATCTTTATAAATTTTTCTTGAAAAAACATCAACCCAATCAACGACAGATGCAGTTATAAAATGTGCTTTTGTTTGGTCGTTAATCTGATATCCGTTTTCATTCATTAATATAATGCAAATGTATTTTGAGTTCCGCGAAGTCTCCGACTTCGTGGATGTGTCTGAAGGTCTCCTACCTTTATTTAGAAATTACAGTTTTTGAAGATTAAGCGGTCAAAGACCGCTAAACACAATCACGAAGTCGGAGACTTCGCTAAACAAAAACTGGGTTTTTATTTAAAAATCAGCATCAAATGTGATTTTTTGAGCTTCGACATCAGTATTCATAACGCCAGCTTTTTGGTATTCGGCTACTTTTTTCTCAAAGAAATTAGTTTTTCCTTGCAACGAAATCATATCCATAAAATCGAATGGATTTGAAGTGTTGTATTCTCTATCACAACCCAATTCTACCAATAATCTATCTGCAACAAATTCAAGATATTGTGTCATTAATCCAGCATTCATTCCAATTAATGAGACTGGCAACGATTCTGTAATGAATTCTCTTTCTATGTTTAAAGCATCAACGATAATGCTTCTGATTCTTTCTTTTGGAACTTTATTTATTAAGTGATGATTATGTAAATGCACCGCAAAATCACAATGAACGCCTTCGTCACGCGAAATTAATTCGTTCGAAAAAGTTAATCCAGGCATTAATCCACGTTTTTTCAACCAATAAATAGAGCAAAATGCACCAGAAAAAAAGATTCCTTCAACAGCAGCAAAAGCAATTAATCTTTCAGCAAACGATGGCGATTCTATCCATTTTAAAGCCCAATCTGCTTTTTTCTTAATGGCTGGAAAAACTTCTAAAGCGTTGAACAATTCTGTTTTTTCGGCTTCGTCTTTGACGTATGTATCAATTAATAATGAATAAGTTTCAGAATGAATGTTTTCCATCATAATCTGAAAACCATAGAAAAATTTCGCTTCGGCATATTGCACCTCAGATACAAAATTTTCTGCAAGATTTTCATTAACAATTCCATCTGAAGCGGCGAAAAAAGCTAGAATATGTTTTACGAAATAACGTTCGTCATTATTCAATTTATTATTCCAATCATTAAGATCTTGCGATAAATCAATTTCTTCGGCTGTCCAAAAACTGGCTTCCATTTTTTTATACCATTCCCAAATATCGTGGTGTTTTATCGGAAAAATTACAAATCGGTTTTTGTTTTCTTGTAAAATTGGTTCAATTGCTGTCATATAATTGGTTTTTTGAGTTCTAATTTTAAGGAAATTTTTACAATTTCGCAGATTACAAAGATTGTAAATTTTTAATGATAAAAGTAGTCAAACTTATCCACATTTAGTAATAGTTTTTAACAACGAAACCGTTCATCGGATTTATTTGCATTTTATCATTTTATTGATAATCAATACTTTGAAAACTTAAAAATCGTTAAAGTATTGTGAAATAAGGGAATTAAAGATTTTTGAAAGGAATGATTTTATCAAAAACCGAAAAAAATAATTCAGCTCAAAATCACTAAGTTCTTGAAAATTGAAGTAGATGATTTAAAACATAACCTTGAGATTTTACCAAGGAAATATCTGAAAACGCACTAATTTATTTAAGCAACTGATTAATTCTTTAAAAACCAAATTAGTACTTTGCCGTTAATTTCTTGAAAAAAATACAATCCATCATCAGCTTTTAGTGGGTTTGCAACAGTTTGATTTGTATTATTTACTTTGGTTTTTGTTTTAATATTTTTATAAGCTATGTTAGAATACGATAAATATATTGGTCTATAACCAAAAGATGCAACCATATGATTGCCTTGGCTGAACCAATAATTATCTACAACGACTTTGTCAAATTCTTCAAAAAAAGTTGTTCTTATTTTTTCAAGGCTCTCGGTGTATTCACTTACAAAAACTGTTTTTTTTTGGTTTATTTCTATTTTTGGTTTTAGTTTTTCGATTATCAATTTATCCCATTCATAAAAATCAACTGAATCTTTTTTTATTAAACTATTAAAAAAACTACCATAAATAAATAATGGGTTGCTACTTTGTTCGTTTATTAAGTAATTTTTGTTTTTTAAATCATAATCTGTTAACCCTTCATCGTTTAAATACGAAACACATTTAATAGTGTTTATAGTGCTAACAATTTCTTTTTGAAATGCAATTTCTTCTAGCTTTATCTTTTTATGAACTAACGAATCTAATTCTGGTTCACCTAAAGGTGCTTTAAATTCCTTTTCGTATTTTTTAGAAATCCACTCAAAATCTATTTTTTTTATGTCAATAAACGTATCGTAATTCGGAGCTATAAACTTTCTATTTGCTACAATAATATCATTGCTGTTAGTTATATATCCGTCGTATTCCGAATTAGCTTTCCAAGAAATTTTCTTTAGCAATTTTCCAGATTTTATTATACAAATTTGACATTGGTATTGATAATCATCCAATTGTTTTCCTTGTTCGTAAACTATGCATAAATTATTTTTCACTAAAAAGCTTTTCGATGAATTCTCGCCAAAATTCATTTCGCCAATTTTTTCTAAAACTATTTTATCGTCCGTAAATTTCGGGAACTCTGCCATTTCTGGATATTTGTCTTCTTCAATATCACTTTTTGGCGAATAACAAGAATTAAAGAATGAAATAATAAATATATAAATTAAGTATTTGTTCATAAAATAAATTTATTTTCCATTACTCAATTCCTCGGCAACTTTCTCTAATTCCATATACCAATTTTCGCCAAAGCGACGAATTAATGCTTCTTTTACGAATTTATAAACTGGAACTTCAAGTTCTGCTCCTAATGAACAAGCTGGGTCGCAAATGTCCCATTTATCATAATTTACTGCCGAAAATTCCGAAAAGTCAGTTATTCTAATAGGATATAAATGACACGAAACTGGTTTTTTCCAACTTACTTCACCTTGATTGTATGCTTGTTCGATGCCGCAAAGAGCGGTTTTTCCATCAAAAATTACATAAGCGCAATCTTTATCGTTAATTAAAGGTGTTTCAAGAGTTCCATCAGTTCCCATTACCGAAGTTCCCATTGCTTCAATTGCTGCAATGCCTTCTTTACGTAAAAACGGTTTAACTTTTGGATAAATTTGGGCAAGAATTTTGGTTTCTTCTTCTGTTAATGGTGCTCCAGCATCGCCATCGACGCAACAAGCGCCTTTGCAAGCTGATAAATTACAAACGAAATCTTTTTGAAGAATATCTTCCGAAACGATGGTTTTTCCTAGTTGAAACATTTTGCAAATGTATGAAAAATAGTAGGGTTTGTTTCAGGAATAAATATTAAAAATGAACTATTTATTTCTTTTGATATTGACTAAATCTTGACGACAATCAAATACGTCCATAATTTCAATCTGATTTTTATCAAGATTAATCCAATAAATGATCTTGTGATTTTTATAAGTTAAATAACGATATTCTTTATAAGATTGGATTAAATTTTCTTCAATTTGACCCAATTCTGGAAATAAACTCAAAATATTTGGTTCATTCAAAATTTCGGTAACAAACTTT
>JAYVBR010000373.1:0-2798 GCA_043750395.1 Bacteroidota bacterium
TGTTTTCATTTTAAATCCCGTTTTATCTGATGTTCAGGTAAAGGAAACAGTAAGCAAATTTGAAGATTTTCTTACAACTAGAGGAGCAAAAATGGTATCCAAAGAGGATTGGGGCTTGAAAAAAATGGCCTATGAAATCCAAAACAAAAAAAGTGGCTTCTACCACCTTTTCGAATTCAATGTTACTCCAGAGGTATTAATCGCATTTGAGACTGAATTTAGACGTGACGAAAGAATTATGCGTTTCTTAACTGTAAGTCTTGACAAACATGCAATCTCTTGGGCGGAGAGAAGAAGAACTAAAATGAAAATAAAAGCTTAATTATGGCAACTTTAGAACAATCATCAAAAGGAAAAAAAGACGGAGATATTAGATATTTAACGCCTTTAAACATAGAAACTAACAAAACTAAAAAGTATTGTCGTTTTAAAAAATCTGGAATTAAATATGTAGATTATAAAGATGCAGATTTTTTATTGAAATTCGTAAACGAACAAGGTAAAATTTTGCCAAGACGTTTAACTGGAACTTCTTTAAAATACCAAAGAAAAGTGTCGGTTGCAGTTAAAAGAGCCAGACATATCGCACTAATGCCATACGTGGCCGATTTAATGAAATAATTATTTTAAAAAAATATTTGTTGCCTCGCCGCGGCGGGCTAACTTTATAACAAGGACAACAATATGGAAATTATATTAAGACAAGATGTTCAAAATTTAGGATTTAAAGACGATGTAGTGTCAGTAAAAGCTGGTTACGGTCGTAACTTTTTAATCCCACAAGGTCACGGACATTTAGCTACACCTTCTGCGAAGAAAGTATTGGCCGAAAACCTAAAACAAAGAGCACACAAAGAAGCTAAAGTGGTAAACGATGCAAAAGCATTGGCTGAAACTCTGAAAGCTATGGAAATTAAAATCTCAGCAAAAGCTGGTGGTGAAAAATTATTCGGTTCGATTACAAACATTGATATTGCAGAAGCAATTGCTAAAGGTGGTCAATCAATAGACAGAAAATTCATAACTTCTGGAATCATTAAAAGAGTAGGAAAATACAATGCTAGTGTTCGTTTGCACAGAGATGTTATTGTAGATTTAGCTTACGAAATTGTTGCTGATAAAGCGTAAATAACAATTTGTTGATATTTTTTTTACAAAAGCCAAACATTATTTGTTTGGCTTTTTATTTTTCACTAGTTTTACTCGAAATTTAACATAAACAAATTTAACATGAAAAAAATTATTTATTTGATTGTTTTTGTTCTTGGGTTTCAAGTCATTTACTCCCAAACAACAACAGCTAGTATTAAAGGAATTATAAAAAATTCTAAAAAAGAAGTTTTGACTGGTACCAATGTTGTTGCAGTTCACACTCCAACAAATTCAAAGTATGCCACTTATTCAAATTTAGATGGTACTTTCAGTATTTCTAACATGAAAATTGGTGGTCCTTACAAAATCACATCAAGTTTTTTAGGTTATGAAAATCAAATTACCGAAGACGTTTATCTAGAGTTAGGTAAATCTTATGTATTAAATGTAGTTTTAACAGAAAGTAATGGCGAATTGAAAGAAGTTGTAGTAAAAGCTACTGGTAGTAAAGTTTTTCAAGGAAGTAAAACTGGTGCTGAAACAACAATAGGGAGAAAAGAGTTAACAATGTTACCATCTATTTCTAGATCTGCTGAAGATTTTACTAGATTAGAGCCATCTGCTTCTGGCGGTTCATTTGGTGGTCGTAACGACCAGTACAACAATTATTCATTAAATGGAGCAGTTTTCAACAATCCTTTTGGGTTAGATGCTGCAACACCAGGTGGACAAACAAGTGCACAACCAATTTCTTTAGATGCTTTAGACCAAATTCAAGTAGCAACTGCTCCTTATGATGTTACTTTATCCGGATTTACAGGTGCTTCAGTAAACGCTGTTACTAAATCAGGAACTAACGAAATTCATGGAACAGCTTATGGTTATTATAGAGATGAAACCTTAACTGGTAGTAAAATTAAAGGAGAAAAAATATTTGTTCCAACTTTAAACCAAATTCAAGGTGGTGTTAGTCTTGGGTTGCCTATTATTAAAGATAAATTATTTGTTTTTGGTAACGTTGAAATTGATGATAGAACTGATTTGGGTGCTAATTTTGCTCCTAATAATGGTGATGGAATTACTGGAATCAATGAATCTAGAGTTTTAGAATCTGATTTAAAATCTGTTTCTGAAGCTTTACGAAATTTAGGTTACGAAACTGGAGCATATCAAGGATTTAAATTTAAATCGGGTTCTAAAAAAGCAATTATTAAGTTAGATTGGAATATTAACGACAACCATAAATTGGCTTTTATTTACAATACCTTAAAATCATCTAAAGAAAAGCCAGCACATCCATCGGCTTTAGGTTTTAGAGGTCCAAGTGCAGCAATATTGCAATTTGAAAATTCTAGCTACGAAATAAACAATAATTTAGATTCTTATTTATTAGAATTGAATTCAAAATTTTCTCAATCTGTTTCGAATAAATTGCAAATTGGTTATACTAAATTTGATGATTTTAGAAATCCATTTTCTAAACCAGCACCAATAATTAATATTAAAGATGGTTCAGGTGCAAATTACATTATTGCAGGACACGAACCTTTTTCTATAAATAATAAATTAGACCAAAAAGTTTTCCAAATTACAAATAACTTGAACTATAATATCGGTAAACATGAATTTACTTTTGGTGGTTCATTTGAAAAATTTGAATTTAGAAATTCATTTAATTTAGCAACCTATGACAATTTTACTAATCC